>NZ_JBLBVL010000011.1:0-113008 GCF_047250365.1 Thaumasiovibrio clandestinus | reverse complement strand
CGTAGAAAGGCCATCCGTAAGGATGGCCTTTTTGCGTTTCTAAGCGGTTATAATTCAAGATAATCTAAGATGCCTTGTGCAGCCTGACGTCCTTCCCATATTGCTGTAACGACCAGATCGGAGCCGCGAACTGCGTCACCGCCAGCAAAAATCTTAGGGTTACTGGTTTGAAATTGATAAGCCCCATTTTCTGGTGCAATAATTCTTCCGTTATCATCGGTATTGACGTTGAAGTCATCTAACCAAGGCTTGCTATGCGGCAAAAAGCCGAAGGCCATAATGATCGCGTCGGCTTCAATGGTATGCTCACTATCTTTTATTATTTCAGGACGGCGTCGTCCTGCTTCATCTGGGCTTCCTAACTTTGTCTTAGTTACACACACGCCACGCGCCACGTTATTTTGATCAACGTTAATGCTCGTCGGTTGGCGATTAAATAGAAATTCAACACCTTCTTCTTTGGCATTTTTTACTTCTCGTTTCGAACCTGGCATGTTGTTTTCGTCTCGCCTATACACGCAGGTAACTTTCTGTGCTCCTTGACGGATCGCGGTTCTAACGCAATCCATTGCCGTATCGCCTCCTCCAAGCACAACGACACGCTTTCCTTTCATATCTAGCTGTTCGCTGCTTTGTGGAAGGCGCATAACCCTTTCGGTATTGGATAGCAAAAAGGGGAGAGCATCAAACACGCCGCGAGCATTTTCATTACTTAGTTGTGCTCGCATATTTTTATAAGTACCAACGGCAAGGAAGATGGCATCATACTGTTCGATAAGATGCTGCATTGAAATATCTTTACCGATGTCGGTATTTAATTGGAACTCTATACCCATCGCAGTAAAAATTTCACGACGGCGTATCATGACGCTCTTCTCTAATTTGAATGAGGGAATGCCAAAGGTGAGTAACCCGCCTATTTCTGGATAACGATCAAAGACAACAGGCTTAACGCCATTTCTTACCAGTATGTCAGCACACCCTAGCCCAGCAGGTCCTGCTCCAATAATGGCGACTTTTTTGTCTGTCCACTCAACGTGAGAGACATCTGGCCGCCAGCCCATTTCAAACGCTTTATCATTAATATACTTTTCGACATTTCCTATTGTGACTGCACCAAAATCATCATTTAACGTACAAGCCCCTTCGCAAAGGCGGTCTTGCGGACATACACGGCCACAAACTTCGGGAAGCGTATTGGTTTGATGGGATAGCTCAGCAGCTTCAATAATGCGCCCTTCATTAGCCAGTTTCAGCCACTGTGGGATGTGGTTATGGACTGGACACTTCCATTCACAATAAGGATTACCGCAGCCTAGGCACCGATCTGACTGTGCTTGTGCTTGTTGGTCAGTAAAAGGATCATAAATTTCAATGAATTCAGATTTACGTGATTTAAGTTTTTTCTTCGATGGCTCGATTCTCGCGACATCAATGAACTGATAAATATTCTGGCTCATTGGGACTCCTTTCTACTGTGCTTGAACTCGTAGCTCTGCTGCTGAGCGACTTTGATGACCGAGTAGCGTGCTAATATCTGCGCTTTTGGGTTTAGCGAGATAAAAACGGGGAAGCCACTGGTCAAAATCGGACAGTATTTCAGCGGCTCTGTTTGATTGGGTAAAGTTGAGGTGTTGATCGATAAGACCACGTAAATGCTCTTGATGTATCGGTAAGCTCTTCAGTGGGATCGCCTCAACGAGGTCATTGTTAACACGACCAATAAAGTCGTTCTGTTCATCGAGGATATAGGCAAACCCTCCCGTCATCCCTGCGCCAAAGTTAACGCCGGTATGACCGAGTATAACGATGATTCCGCCAGTCATGTATTCACAGGCGTTGTCACCAGCCCCTTCTATAACGGCAATAGCCCCAGAGTTTCGCACCGCAAACCTCTCTCCGGCTTTTCCTGCTGCAAACAGTTTTCCTCCCGTCGCCCCATAAAGGCAGGTATTGCCAATAATCGTTGCTTGGTGTGAGGCAAAGGTGCTTCCCGGGTGTGGGTGTAGCGTTAATAACCCTCCCGCCATGCCCTTGCCAACATAGTCATTAGCATCGCCGGTAAGGTGTAGGTGTAGACCACCAGCGTTCCATACACCAAAAGATTGACCAGCTGAACCATTAAGGTAAATGGAGATTGGGCTAGCTGCTACGCCTTGATTGCCATATAAGCGTGAGATCTCACCGGATAAGCGTGCGCCAACAGAGCGATCAGTATTTGTGATGGCCTCGTGTAGACTCAGTGATGTACGTGCTGTTATTGCGGCATGAGCGAGTTTGAGGAGTTTACTATTGAGTTTACCGGAATCGTGAGGTGCGTTGGCAGCAGTGCAGTGCACCGTGTGACCGGCAGGGTTTGGTGGAGCTGCAAGCAACGCACTCAGGTCGATTTTTTCCTGCTTTGCGCTTAAGCGGCATAGAGGCGTTAATAGTTCAGTATGGCCGATCACATCAGTGAGTTGGCTAAAGCCAAGTTGGGCAAGCAGCTGACGAACTTCCTCTGCCAACCCTTGAAAGTAAGTCATTACCTGTTCGGGCAAACCTTTATAATAGTTGTTGCGCAGCGTTTCATCTTGTGTGGCAACGCCAGTCGCACAATTGTTTAAGTGGCAGATACGCAGGTATTTACAGCCTAAGGCGACCATTGGTGCGGTGCCAAAACCGAAGCTCTCTGCGCCCAAAATGGCCGCTTTAATAACATCCAGACCAGTCTTTAGCCCTCCGTCGACCTGAAGGCGAATTTTGTGGCGCAGCCCGTTGGCTACAAGGGCTTGTTGTGTTTCAGCCAACCCAATCTCCCACGGGCTTCCTGCGTGTTTTACTGACGTTAAAGGGCTAGCCCCTGTGCCGCCATCGTAGCCAGAGATGGTAATGAGATCAGCATAGGCTTTGGCGACGCCTGTCGCAATAGTACCCACGCCAGGTTCCGAAACAAGCTTTACAGATACCAGTGCTTTTGGGTTCACCTGCTTTAAGTCGAAAATAAGTTGTGCAAGATCCTCGATGGAGTAGATATCGTGATGAGGTGGTGGTGAGATAAGCGTAACTCCTGGAACGCTATAGCGAAGTTTCGCAATCTCTGCGGTGACCTTATGGCCGGGTAACTGCCCCCCTTCTCCTGGCTTTGCCCCTTGGGCAACTTTAATTTGTATGATGTCAGCATTGACGAGATAGTGAGGTGTGACACCAAAACGTCCTGACGCCACTTGTTTGATTCGAGAGTTACGCTCTGAATTGAAGCGCTTAGGGTCTTCTCCGCCTTCCCCGGAGTTAGAATGCCCACCGAGACGATTCATCGCGATGGCGAGAGACTCATGTGCTTCTGGGCTTAAGGCGCCAATTGACATCGCGGCAGAATCAAAACGTTGGTAGAGGTTTTCTAGCGGTTCAACCTGTTGACACTCGATGGCAGGATAGGGTGATTTGAGAACGAGCAAATCACGCAACGTTGTTACTGGGCGTTGGTTTACCGAGTCAGAAAAGTGCTGATAGTCATCGCGGTGCCCCGATTTTGCTGCCCGCTGTAAGGTCTCAATAACATCAGGGTTATAGGCGTGGTACTCTCCACCGTAAACAAACTTTAGTAGCCCACCGTTATCAATCGGGTATCGCTTGAGCCATGCACGACGAGATAGGTTGAATAAATCTTGTTGGAAATCATTAAAGTGAGCGCCGGATATGCGGCTGGCGACGCCTTTAAAGCACAAGTCGACGACGGTTTCGTGCAGTCCCACCGCTTCAAACAGTTGTGAGCAGCGATAGGAGGCGATGGTTGATATTCCCATCTTTGATATGATTTTTAACAGGCCTTTGTTGATGCTGCTGCGGTAATTTTGCATCACTTGGCGATAGTTAAGTGAAATGACCTGACTATCCACCATATTCGCCAGAGACTCATAGGCTAAGTAAGGATAAATCGCGGTGGCACCAAAACCGAGCAGTACGGCAAAGTGATGTGGGTCTCTCGCGGTCGCTGTTTCTATAATGATGTTGGCATCACAACGCAGTTGACGCTCGACTAATCGCTGGTGCACAGCCCCAACGGCCATAGCGGCAGGTATCGGTAAGGTTTGAGGCGATATATTGCGGTCGGATAAAACCAGCATGACGAAGTTTTGGCGTACAGCGCATTCTGCTTGTTCACAAAGCTCAAGCAGAGCGGCTTTCAGGTCATTGTCATCCGGGTTAAAGTTAAGATCTAAGACTTGATGTTTATAGTGTTGCCCTTCCATTGAGAGTAACTGATTGATGTCGGAGTAGAGAAGAACTGGCGAGCCAAAAGCGATGCGGTGTGCATGCCCACCGGTTTCACAGAACACATTCATCTCTTTACCAATACAGGTTGCCAATGACATCACATGACTTTCACGTAGGGGATCTATTGGGGGGTTGGTGACCTGTGCAAACTTCTGTCGAAAGTAATCAGAAATAGGACGGTGCTGACTCGACAATACTGCAATTGGCGTATCATCGCCCATCGATCCTGTCGCCTCTTGCCCCATTTCTCCCATTACACGTAATACTTGATCTAACTCTTCTTTGGTAACTGAAAAGAGTTTTTGGTAGGTCGCTAATTGCAAGTCATCAAATGTACGTTGACCGACAGCGGAATCATCGAGCTCATCAAATGGAGTAAGGTAATGGACATTCGTCGCCATCCACTGTTTGTATGGGTGGCGTTTTTGTAGCTCTTTGTCGATGTCAGCAGAGCGCCACAGTTTGCCAGTGCGTGTGTCTATGACCAGCAACTCGCCAGGACCAACCCTGCCTTTCTCTTGTACCTCATCAGGGGAGTAATCCCAGATCCCTATTTCTGAGGCTAGGGTAATAAGCTTGTCTTTGGTAATGACATAACGGGCCGGGCGAAGACCGTTGCGATCTAAGTTACAGGCGGCATAGCGCCCGTCCGACATGACAATACCCGCAGGCCCATCCCAAGGCTCCATGTGCATAGAGTTAAAATCGTAGAATGCGCGTAGGTCGGTGTCCATATCGGGATGGTTTTGCCAAGCTGGTGGAACAAGCATTCTCATCGCGCGAAAGAGATCCATCCCACCGGCTAAGAAGAGCTCAAGCATGTTATCTAAGCTGGACGAGTCAGACCCGTTGTCATTGACAAAGGGGGCAGCGGTTTGTAAATCGGGTAATAGTGGAGAGGCAAACTTGTAAGCGCGCGCTCTTGCCCACTGTCTATTGCCGTCTATTGTGTTTATCTCGCCATTATGAGCCAAATAACGGAACGGTTGTGCAAGCGGCCAGCGTGGTTGAGTGTTGGTGGAAAAGCGTTGATGGAACAAGCAGATCGATGACTCAAGGCGTAGATCAGCGAGATCGAGATAAAAGCGTGGTAAATCGGCGGGCATACATAGCCCTTTATAGATGACGATTTGAGCCGAGAGGCTGCAAACATAAAAGTCAGGGTCGCTACTGAGGCGTTTTTCGATGCGCCGGCGTGCGATATAGAGTCTTCGTTCGAGGTCACGAGGTTTCCAGCCTGCTGGCGCATTGATGATGACTTGTTCAATTTGCGGAAGTGATGCCTTTGCGATAGGGCCAAGTACGCTGGGGTCGAGTGGTACATTGCGCCATGCTACGATAGCCGTGGTTTCTTGTTCCAGCTCTTGGCTGATAATATCCCGTGCCATTTGTGCTTTTATGGGGTCGGTATTGAGAAATAGCATACCAACGGCGAAGACATCAGCCAATTGCCACTGCTGCTCCTTAGCGAGTAAGCGAAAATAGGTTTCAGGTTTTCTTAACAGTAACCCGCAGCCATCGCCTGTCTTTCCATCGGCATTAATTCCTCCTCGATGGGTCATGCGATCTAATGCTGTGATGGCAGTACGAACTAAGCGGTGACTTGACTCCCCTTCTAGATGGGCGATTAAGCCAAACCCACAGTTATCTTTTTCTAATCCTTGGTCATATAGCGTCATCGCTTCTCTCCCTGCGTTGGCTATGACAGCCTATTCGCTATTGATGATTTTCGAGTGGTCGAGGAGATCAGTGACAACGATACATTGATCATCCATCAATATGGTTGCTAATGAAATAATGAATAACGTTGAAACGGTGGCACAACATTATTAAATGCAGCATGTATTCCATTTATGTTTAAGCAGAGTTTAGACCGATTTTGATGAGTCTGAGAGGAAGGAGAAAGAGAATAAAAAAAGGCAGCGCAAGGCTGCCTTTTTAAGTGCATGAATTTTATCGTTATGATGAAATGACTAACGAGGTGTCTTTGGCTTCGAGGTTGGAACTACCCATCAAGAAGGCATCAACGGCACGTGCACTTTCACGGCCTTCATTGATACAGCGTACCACGAGAGATTGGCCTGTACGCATATCTCCAGCGGCAAAAATACCTTGTTGGTTGGTCATGAATTGCTTGGTTTCAACATTTCCACGCTCATCAAGGTGAATGTCTAACTGCGCAAGTACACCGCTTGGTTCTGGGTGAAGGAAGCCCATGGCTAAAAAGGCTAAGTCGCAAGGAATAACCCGCTCACTACCTTCAATTTCTTTGAAATCAGGGCGTTGTCCTGGTGCAGCCTCTTGCCACTCAATATCAGCGATGCGTAGGGCTGTCACATTGCCATTCTCATCACCAATGAACTCTTTGGTTAGAATATTCCAATGGCGTTCACAGCCTTCTTCATGCGATGTTGAGGTGCGCAAGATCATCGGATAGCTTGGCCACGGTTGACCCTCAGGACGTTGCTCTGGTGGCTTGGGCATGATTTCAACTTGTGTGATACTTGATGCGCCGTGGCGGTTCGATGTACCAACACAGTCAGAGCCAGTGTCTCCACCACCAATGACAACAACGTGTTTATCTTTGGCGTGGATCTCTGTGCCTTTCAAATCCATGTCATTGGCGCGGCGGTTATTTTGTGCGAGGAACTCCATCGCAAAGTGCACACCGTTAAGATCGCGCCCAGGGATAGGAAGATTACGTGGAACCGTTGACCCACCTGTTAGCAGAATCGCGTCGTAATGCTCTTTTAATTCCAGTGCATTAATGTCGACACCAATATGGGCATTCACTTCAAACAGAATACCGGCTTCAGCCATTAAGTTAACCTTGCGGTCAATAATGTTCATTCCGAGTTTAAAGTCAGGAATGCCAAAGCGTAATAACCCGCCAACTTTCTCATCGCGTTCATACACCGTGACGCAGTGACCAGCACTATTGAGTTGCTCGGCAGCGGCGAGACCGGCAGGGCCACTGCCAATAATGGCGACCGTTTTACCAGTGCGCTTACGCGGCGTTTTAGGTTTGGCATAACCTTCACGATACGCGGTTTCAACGATGGTCTTTTCAATATTGCAAATGGTAATAGGATCTTGATTGATCCCTAACACACAGGCACTTTCGCACGGGGCAGGGCAAACTCGACCCGTAAACTCAGGGAAGTTATTGGTTGAGCTTAAAATCTGCCAAGCCTCTTCCCAGCTGTTACGGTACACCGCATCATTGAACTCGGGAATGATGTTACCGATTGGACAGCCGTTATGGCAAAACGGTACGCCACAATCCATGCAGCGCGACGCTTGTGTCTTAATTTTGTCACCAAACTCTTGGTTTAAAACGAACTCTTTGTTGTCCTGAATTCGTACTTCAGGCGCGATTTTGGCCGGTAATTCGCGGCCATGGTCGAGAAATCCGGTTGGCTTACCCATTGATTACCTCCACTTCCTTGTTGTCAGCTTCTGCTTTGCGTTGCAGTAACACTGCTTTGTAATCCCGTGGCATGACCTTCACCATCCGAGTGAGGTTTTCGTCGAAGTTGCCAAGGAATGTTTCTGCCACTTTACTGCTCGTGACTTCCTGGTGAGTTGTCAGCATCTTGTGCAGTAATGCAATATCTTCTTCATCAAGAGGATCGAGATCGACCAGCTCAGGGTTAAGTTTGGTTTCAAAGTCACCGTACTGATCCCAGACGTAAGCGACACCACCACTCATACCAGCTGCAAAGTTACGTCCTGTTTGGCCAAGAATAATTGCGACACCGCCAGTCATGTATTCACAGCCGTGATCACCAACCCCCTCAACAACAACTTTTGCCCCAGAGTTACGGACACAGAAACGTTCGCCAGCGATACCTCGAATATAAGACTCACCAGAGGTCGCGCCGTAGAAACAGACGTTACCCACCGCAATGTTATCTTCGGGCACGATGTCAGACCTTGTATCTGGGTAGAGGATTAACGTACCACCTGACAAACCTTTACCCCAATAGTCGTTCGCATCACCTTCAACTTCGAAGGTGACCCCTTTGGCAACAAAGGCCCCAAAGCTCTGGCCTGCACTGCCTTTGAACTTTACCTTCATTGGTTGTGGGAGACCTTGGTCTTTGTAGACCTTCGAAATTTCATTGGAGAGCATTGTCCCCACGCTACGATCGATGTTTGTGACTGGGAACTCAGCATTAACCGCTTCACCAGCCGTTAGAGCAGGTGCTGCCGCTTTGATAAGCTGACGATCAAGCACGTTCTCTAAACCATGATCTTGCTGACGCTCGCAGAATACATTGTCTTCTTTTCGAGCGGGCTCAAGGTGCAAAATTGGTGATAGATCGAGATTTTTGTATTTCCAATGCTGAATATCGTTACGAAGACGCAGTTTCTTCGACTGGCCAACCATTTCATCAATGGTTCTAAAGCCCAACTCAGCCATGATTTCACGTAGGCCTTCAGCCATATATTTGAAGAAGGTAACCACATCTTCCACGCGACCATCAAAGCGCTCGCGTAGTGTTTTATTTTGCGTTGCAATACCTACCGGACACGTATTGAGGTGGCACTTACGCATCATGATACAGCCTTCAACAACCAAGGCGGCGGTAGCGACTCCCCACTCTTCCGCGCCAAGTAGAGTGGCAACAGCTAAATCACGTGGGGTTTTCATCTGCCCATCGGACTGAACCACGATACGGTTACGTAAGCCGTTCTTTAGTAGTGTCTGATGAGTCTCGGCTAGTCCTAGCTCCCAAGGTAAGCCAGTGTGTCGAATCGATGAAATAGGTGATGCGCCCGTTCCACCATCATACCCAGCAATGAGTACAACATCGGCTTTGGCCTTTGCCACCCCGGAAGCAATCGTACCGACACCCGCTTCAGACACCAACTTGACGTTAACGCGTGCTTTACGGTTAGCGTTCTTAAGATCATAAATAAGCTGTGCCAAATCCTCGATAGAGTAAATGTCGTGGTGTGGTGGCGGTGAAATCAACCCGACTCCAGGCGTAGAGTGACGTGTTGCACCAATCCAGTCATCCACTTTGTCACCAGGTAATTGGCCACCCTCACCAGGTTTCGCCCCTTGCGCCATTTTGATCTGAATTTCATCAGAGTTGGTGAGGTAATAGGACGTAACGCCAAATCGACCCGATGCCACCTGCTTGATAGCAGAGCGCTCCCAGTCACCATTGTCATTTTTCTCGAAACGAGCTGGGTCTTCACCCCCTTCTCCCGAGTTTGATTTTGCCCCGATGCGGTTCATCGCAACCGCTAGTGTCGAGTGCGCTTCGTAGGAGATAGAGCCAAAGCTCATTGCCCCTGTTGCAAAGCGTTTAAGAATGCTTTCAATCGGTTCAACTTCATTCAATGCAACACTGCCCGACGGACTCTTGATAAAGTCGAGTTGGCTACGTAACGTCGCGGCATTATCGCCTTGCGAGTCGACGGCTTGGCAGTACTGCTTGAACTGTGCAAAATCGCGGTTTCGTGTTGATTTTTGCAGTAAGTGAATCGTCTCTGGGTTGAACAGGTGCTTTTCACCACGTTGTTTCCATTGATATACGCCGCCCACATCAAGTACCTGAACTGGTACTTCACGGGTTGGGTAACCGAGTCGATGACGAATAACCACCTCTTTGGCGATATCATCGATGGTTAAGCCCTGAATACGCGAAACCGTGCCGGTAAAGTACTTATCGACAACGGACTTGCTGATCCCCAGCGCTTCGAAAATTTGTGCGCCATGGTATGACTGCAGGGTAGAAATCCCCATTTTTGAGAAGATCTTCAGCAACCCGCCATTAACCCCAGAGCGGAAGTTATCAAATAAGGTGTCTGAAGGTAATTCAGGGTCGAGCTTATTTTTCTTCTGTAGGTCGATAAGAGTTTCTGTCACCAAGTAGGGGTTGACCGCATTGGCGCCATAGCCCAGCAAGGTCGCAAAGTGATGCGTTTCTCGCGCATCGCCCGTTTCAACCACAATGTCACACTTAGCACGCAGCCCTTTGCGAATAAGGTGGTGATGCACTGCACCAACAGCCAGCATTGCCGGAATCGCGGCATGGTTTGAGTTCACAGCACGGTCGGTCAGAATGATAATCGAGTAGCCATCATTGACCGCATCTTCAGAGTATTGGCAGATACGTTTAAGAGCACGTTCCAGTTTGCCTTCATCGCCACTGGCATTGAAGACGATATCGAGGGTTTTCGCTTGTAGATGCTGGTTATCGATAGCGCGAAGTTTTTCGAGTTCAGCATTACTGAGAACCGGTGATTCAATCTCGACTTTTAAGCAGTGCTCTGGGCCTTCAGATAATAGGTTGCCACTTTTACCTAAGTAGGTCTTCAGCGACATCACCATACGCTCACGGATCGGGTCGATAGGTGGGTTGGTCACCTGAGCAAATAGCTGCTTAAAGTAGTTAGAAAGATGCTGAGACTGATGAGATAGAACGGCGAGAGGCCAGTCTGCCCCCATTGCACCGAGTGGCTCTTTGCCGTCGCGTGCCATAGGGATAAGAATCTCATTGATCTCTTCACTACTAACGCCAAAGGCTTGTTGATGATTCAACAGACGCTCAGCGCTTGGCTGGTGGTGCATGTTATCGGATTCAGGTAATGCTGCCATATTGAGGAGGTGTTTATCTACCCACTCTTGATAAGGTTGTGCACTGGAGATGGAGTCTTTTATCTCTTCATCGGAAATAATGCGCCCTTGCTCTAGATCAGCAACAAAGATACGGCCAGGTTGAAGACGGCCACGGAATTGCACATTCTCTGGTTCAATGTCGATAACCCCGGTTTCAGATGCCATAACAAGGAAGTCATCTTTGGTGACGGTATATCGAGATGGACGTAAGCCATTTCTATCTAGGGTAGCACCAACTTGAACGCCGTCTGTAAAGCAGACAGAGGCAGGACCATCCCATGGTTCCATGATATTGGCATGGAACTGGTAGAATGCACGGCGCTTTGGATCCATATTGGCATTTTCTTGCCATGCTTCAGGGATCATCATCATTAACGCATGTGGCAAACTACGTCCAGATAACACCAATAACTCTAGCGCCATATCGAAGTTGGATGAATCTGAGCTACCCTCTTGGCAGATAGGCAGCAACATATCGAGTTCTGGCGATGAAAACAGATCCGACTCCAAGAGAGCTTCACGTGCTTTCATCCAGTTCAAGTTACCGCGCACGGTGTTGATTTCACCATTGTGAGCAATATAACGGAAAGGCTGAGCCAAACGCCATTTCGGGAACGTATTGGTAGAGAAGCGTGAGTGAACCAAGGCTAATGCAGTGACCATCGACGGGTTTTGCAGATCAAGGAAATACTGCGGGACTTGTGCTGTGGTTAGCTGTCCTTTATATACCAACGTTTTATAGGAGAAAGAGTTGATGTAAAAGTCATCACCAATATTAGACACACTTTCCAAACAGACACGTACGGTATAATTACGTAGGACGTAAAGTTTGCGCTCTAACTCTTCTGGTGGCATTGTCGCGCCACCGGTAACAAAGACATGTTCAAACTGTGGCTCAGTACTCAGTGGATCGGCACCAATCATCGAGTTATCTGTCGGTAATACTCGATAACCAAGGATATCTAAATCTAAGCGTTTAGCGTTACGAGCAAGAATATCTTTACACTGTGCTCGTTTATGCTCGTCTTTGGGAAACAGCATAACCCCGACACCATACTGCTCGAAAGCAGGGAGCTTGATTTTTAGTTCGCGCGTCACTTCTAATAGGAATTCATGCGGTTTTTGAAGAAGAATACCTGCACCGTCACCACTACATGGATCGCACCCTTGTCCGCCACGGTGTTCCATGCGGGCTAACATATTCAATGCTTGCGTTACGATCTGGTGAGATTTTCGGTTTTTAAGGTGGGCAACAAAGCCGATACCACAGGCATCGTGCTCCATTTCAGGCACATAAAGTCCCTGATCCTTATGCTCTAGATCTGTCATAGATACGTCCTTCCATTTTTAACAGGCGCTGATCCATGGCCTGTGTTGTTTCAATCCTAGTGTTTGCTATGCGTCGAGCGCTGTAAGGTTAGCAAACATACGTTTACGCTTGACACTGAGTTTTGCGCAAACGAATCCTTTTCGCATGCCTCAAAAGAGAGTGAAACATGCTAAGATAAGTTTATTTTGATGTATAAAAAGCCAAAAAAAGCGTTGTTTTAGTGCATTTCTCTGTTCAAAAAAAACACATTTGTGCAACTATCCTACATTTTTGATAGTTTAATTGCTATTAAAAGTTTGCGGTATGTCATGAAAATTTATTAACTAATTGCAGAGATAGGTATTTTAGTCACGCTTTTCTGTTTTGTTATTGTTAAATCCGTTGTTGTTGGGTCGTTTGGTGTGGTTACTAACCAAGGCGTCGTGCTACAGACTATTTTTCTTTGTCGAGTTATCGGCATAAATCAAAGAGGCGGGAAAGTTCGTTTTTCGCGCATGTATCTAATGAAACACGTGCTGTTTTTTTATGCGAAAACATATTATTTGCTGTGTTGGCATGATAGAGTGCGCGGCTATTTTTTAAAGGCAAAAGAGGTGACGGCAGTGGAATTGCATCAATTGGTCAATACATTTGGACAGGATTTACAGCGCCGCTATGGTGAAAAGGTCCATAAATTGACCTTGCATGGTGGCTTTTCCTGCCCTAACCGAGATGGCACGATAGGGCGAGGTGGATGCACCTTTTGCAATGTGGCCTCTTTTGCTGATGAAACGGCAAAGCTTATCCCTATCAATCAGCAGTTGGCAGCGCGGGCGGGAGAGGTAGAGAAGCGTGCCAAGCGCTATTTGGCATATTTTCAAGCTTATACTAATACCTACGCAGAAGTAGAAACATTGCGAACGATGTATGAAGAGGCATTGGCTGGCGCAGATATTGTTGGTTTATGTGTCGGCACCCGACCTGACTGCGTGCCAGACGCAGCCTTAGAACTATTGGCAGAATATAAAAAACAAGGTTACGAGATCTGGCTTGAGCTGGGATTACAGACTGCCCACGATGCGACACTAAAGCGGATTAACCGTGGTCATGACTTTGCGGCATATGCTCATATAACAAAAAAAGCGAGAGCATTAGGATTGAAGGTTTGCTGCCACCTGATTGTCGGATTACCAGGGGAAGGCCGTGAAGAGAATATGCAGACGTTGGAGAGAGTCGTTGATGTCGGCGTGGATGGCATTAAGTTACACTCACTGCATATCGTAGAGGGAAGTACGATGGCGAAGGCTTGGCGTGCAGGACGCTTAAGCGAGATATCGCTAGATGCTTATTGTGATATTGCAGCAGAAATGATTCGCCATACGCCAGCGGATGTCATTTACCATCGAGTTTCCGCCTCTGCTCGCCGGCCGACCTTATTGGCACCTCTGTGGTGCGAGAATCGTTGGGTAGCAATGACCGAAATAGGTCGCAGATTAGATCAACAAGGAGCACAAGGCAGTGCTGTTGGACAAGCTTTTGTATATACTCAACCTTCAATAAGAAAACAAGACTAACATGCACGCATAAATGCACGCTCATAAGTGGGAGTGATTAGCTCAGGGAAGAGATATGATACGACGCATAGTTCATTTGGTAAGTTCACTTTCGATACTGTTATCAATGATGGCGTTGGCACAGTATTTATTGCAATACAGCGATGGTGCTGTTCGCTTGTTGTTAGAACAACAGCACTATCTAACATTGACATCCGCAGCGCTTCTTCTCTCAATGGTGTGCTACTTTCTCAGTAAGCCTTCAACAAAAACGCCCGACTTCAAAAATATCTACCCTTACTTAACGGGTTTACCAACTGCAGCGCTGGTGGTGCGCAATAAAGATGGCCAGTTGCTCTATGCCAATAAAATGTGTCGTGAACAGCTGCATATTCGCCGTGTTGGTCTGCACTACTTTTATCCCTCCTTTCTCGATGCATCCTCTATCCACCAATTGTTACGGCCACATGATTTTGAGCGAGGCTTTCAATTTGCTAAAGAGACGCTTCATTTCGGTGAACACTTGCCATTACATGTCATGCTAACGGGGCGAGTGATTGTCATGAATGGTGTTAAAGCGCGCTTAGTATTTTTAACAGAGACCGCTGCTGAGGAAGGGAGCCGGAAGCAAGAGAATACGGTATTTCAGAGTGTGCTTAACTCATTAAATGAGATGGTACATTATACCGATAACGACGGGCATGTGCTGGGGACAAATAAATCTTTTGATCGTTTTTGGCAGGGACGTATTGACGAGGGCATCATGTTGGGTGATGTACGTAGTGAGATCGGCAGTCGCTCCACCACGAGCTGGACGACTGCGCCTGATGGAACAAGTCGCCTACTTGAAACAAGTCAGACCTCGTTGATAGATAGTGATGGTGAAGTCTTTGGCAGTTTATCTATTAGCCATGACGTTACGGATTGGCATGATATGCAAGAGAGCTTAAAGCAAGAGATTGAAAAGCGTGAGTTGACGGAGCAGACTTTGGCCCAACGTACTAATTTATTGGATACTCTGTTTGCGGCAAGTCAGGATCCGATAGGCCTATATAATGAGCATGGTATGTACGTTGGTTGTAATGAAGCCTTTATTCGCTGGGTAGCGAACGGAAAGCGCGATCTGCGCGGACTAAGGGTAATTGATGTACTTGGAGAAGAGGCCTGGGAGGCTCAGCGTTCTATCGATCTTGATGTCATGGAGAATGGCTGTACATTGAAAACGGAAGAGTACGCGATTCTCGAAGATGATACGCCTTTATGGTATGAGGTGATGCGATCCCCATACAATGATCCATCGACTGATTCGAAGGGGGTGTTGATCATGGCGCGAGATGTTACGGAGCGGAAGATGGCCGAACAGCAGTTAGCCGATGCGATTATGGATTTACAGGAATTAAGCTTTATAGATAGCTTGACCAAGGTGGCAAACCGACGCAGCTTTGATGAACAACTGACCCGTTTATGGCATACCCATGTAAGAGAAGAGCACCCTTTGTCGTTGATTTTGTGTGATATTGATTACTTCAAAGCGTTCAACGATAACTATGGTCATCAGCAGGGAGACGAAGCATTGCGTAAGGTGGCTAACGTATTTAAGTCTGTTATTCGGCGTGAAACCGATGTTGTCGCTCGTTATGGCGGTGAAGAGTTTGCGTTTCTACTACCAAATACCGACAATGAAGGAGCATTGGTTGTGTCTGCGGCGATTCATGAGGCATTGGCCACAAAGCCTTTGTCGCATGAGTATTCACAGGTATCCAGCCGACTGACAGTTAGCTTGGGTATTGCGACGATGTTCCCTCAGCGCAATTCTGATTATGGTGAACTTGTTGCTTTAGCCGATAGAGCACTTTATCGAGCGAAGGGCGCAGGCAGAAATTGTACCCATAACCTGATATCCGAAGAACTCGAATTAGAGTAGATCATGAAGCAAATAAAGATTCTCGCTCAATACTACGTCGACTTGATGGTAAAACTTGGTTTAATGCGATTCAGCATGCTATTAGCCGTGGCTCTAGTGGCATTAGCGGTTGTAATGCAAGTTACCATTACTTTAATTTTAAATGGGACGGTACATGATAGCGATATCTTGCGTTCTGTTTTTTTTGGTTTACTGATCACGCCGTGGGCGGTTTATTTCTTGTCTGTTATTGTTGAACAGCTAGAGGACTCTCGTCAGCGCCTGTCGAAGTTAGTCAGTAAGTTAGAGGATATGCGTGGTCGCGATCTCGAATTGCATCAGCAGCTAAAAACAAATATTACTCAACTGAACCAAGAAATCGAAGAGCGTAAAAAAGCAGAGCAAAGCAGAGAAATTGCACTAACGGACTTGGAGTATGAAGTTTTCCATCGAGAAAAAGCTCAACTCGCTTTAGCGGAGAAGAGTGTATTACTACGATCATTTTTAGATGCGTCTCCAGATCTCATTTATTACCGTAATGAAGATTTTCAGTTCTCAGGTTGTAACCGTGCAATTCAAGAATTGACGGGAAAAAGCGAAAAAGATCTTGTTGGGTTAACACCTTGGGATGTGTACAGTGAAGAAGAAGCATCAAAAGTCATTGAAACGGACAAGCAGGTCTTCAATGATAACGTCGCACTGACGTACGAACAGTGGTTAAAATATCCAGATGGTCGACAAGCTTATTTTGAACTTAGAAAAGTGCCTTTTTTTAATCGCGATGGAAAGCGGTTGGGCTTAATGGGCTTTGGTCGCGATATTACCGAGCGGAAACATCACCAAGAATCATTAGAGAAAGCCAGCCGAGATAAAACAGCCTTTATTTCCACCATTAGTCACGAACTTCGAACACCACTGAACGGCATTGTTGGATTGAGCCGCATGCTGCTGGATACCCGTTTAACCGATGAGCAGCGTGACCATCTGCGAACGATCCATGTTAGTGCTATTACAATGGGAAATATCTTTAATGACATTATCGATATGGATAAGTATGACCGTCGTAAAATGGAGCTGCTGCCCAAACCAACCAACTTCCATGATTTAGTGGCTGATATTGGAACGATCGCAACTTTGATGGCTGAGCAAAAGAAATTGCGTTTTGAGTTGGACGAGCTCACGGAGCTTCCTGAATTTGTTGAGGTTGATGGAACCCGTTTACGACAAGTGTTATGGAATTTAATGAGCAATGCGATTAAGTTTACCGTAGAAGGGGGAGTGAACTTATCAGTCAGTGCTGATGTTCAGGATGGATTAGCAGAGATTACCTTTAGTGTTGAAGATAGCGGGATCGGTATTCCGGAGTCAGAACTTGAGAAAATATTTGCCATGTATTATCAGGTAAAATCATCGGACAGTAATTTACATGCTATGGGAACGGGGATTGGCCTTGCAGTCTCTCGGCAGTGGGTCAAAATGATGCATGGTGATATTATTGCCGAAAGTGAAGTCGGGTACGGTAGTACGTTTACCGTAACGATTACGGTTCCTGTTGCTAACGAAACATCGCTCGAAGAGGATGTGAGCCTGTTACCTGCTGTGTCGCGCTCATTGCAGATACTGATGGTTGAAGATATTGAGCTAAATATAACTGTCGCTAAAGCATTACTGGAAAGTTTGGGCCACCAAGTATCAGTGGCACGTAACGGAAATGAAGCGTTGGAGTATTACCAGCCGGAAGAGTTTGACTTAATTCTCCTTGATATTCAGCTTCCCGATATGACAGGCTTCGATATTGTGAAACAGTGGCGTTTATCTTGCGGCTACCTCCCCCCAGTGATAGCACTAACGGCAAACTTAATGAAAGACAAGCATGAGTATACCGATAACGGGATGGATGATGCGCTCAGTAAGCCCTTAAATATAAAAGCCATAAACCAAGTTCTGCATCGGTACTGTTTGACAGAACAGCGACCACAAGAACTGGAAAGTGAGGTGCGAGTGGCACCAGATTATGAAGACATTTTGGACTTGGATATGCTGGAGTCTTATGTGGACATTGTCGGGTCGCAGCCAGTACTCGATAGCATAGCGATGTTTGAGTCATTGATGCCGGAGTATATGGCCATTTTGGACTCAAATATGACCGCAAAAGATCAGAAAGGCATCGCGAGTGAAGCGCATAAAATTAAGGGTGCAGCAGGCTCAATTGGGTTAAAGCAGATCCAGCAAATAGCACAAAAAGCCCAGTCTCCTGATGAACAACCGGCGTGGTGGGAGAACATTAATGACTGGATTGAACAAATCCGTTCTGGGTATCCGTATGATATCCAAATGCTAAAGCAATGGCTCGCTGACAATGAAAAAGGCAGCTGATGGGTTTAAGTGTGACTAAAAAAGGCGCTATACGGCGCCTTTTATTTTAAAGGTGAGAAAATCGGTGTTTAGATCTCTTCGATTTCACCACAGAAGCGGTAACCTTCACCATGAATTGTTGCAATGATTTCTGGGGTATCTGCAATTGACTCAAAGTGCTTACGAATACGACGAATCGTTACATCAACGGTACGGTCATGCGGTTTTAGGTCACGGCCAGTCATTTTCTTAAGCAGTTCTGCACGAGTCTGGATCTTTCCTGGGTTTTCACAGAAATGCAGTAGAGCTCTGAATTCAGAACGAGGTAATTTATAGCTATCACCATCTGGGCTAACTAGAGAGCGGCTGTTAATTTCTAGTGACCAACCATTAAAGATATAACGTTCTACCATCTTCTTATCTTCTGATGGTACACCTTGGTTCATTGCACGGCTTAGCAGGTTACGCGCACGAATGGTCAGCTCACGAGGGTTAAATGGTTTGGTGATATAATCATCCGCGCCGATTTCTAATCCCAAGATCTTATCAACTTCATTATCCCGACCAGTTAGGAACATCAGTGCCATATCGCCTTGCTCACGCAATTCACGGGCTAACAGTAAGCCATTTTTGCCTGGCAGGTTAATGTCCATAATAACGAGGTTTACGTGATGCTCAGACAGCGTTTGGTGCATTTCTGCGCCATCGCTTGCTTCATAAACAGTATAACCTTCAGCTTCGAAGATGCTTTTAAGGGTGTTACGTGTTACGTGCTCGTCTTCTACAATCAGAATTTGAGGGGTTTGCATTGGCAGTACCTAATATCTAAGCGTAAATTGGTAATCAAAACAGAATCGTTTAATTCTATATATATTTTTAACAAACAGGCAAACCGAAAAGCTGCAATGCAGCAAGATAAGCCTGTGGTACGCCATCCATAGAATCGGTAGAGAGATTCTCAAACCGAGTTAGCCCAAGAGGACCGTTGGCCGATAAAAATCCTTAGATGGCGCTGATTGTAATCACTTAACAGCTCGCTAACAATGCGTATAGGTAAACAAGCTGTTGTAAAATGTCGTATCTTTGACATGCATCAATAAATAACTATATCAGCAGGGTGATTAATATTTTGCAATATATTGACCTTTTTCCCTATTGAGAGCCAGCTTTATAAACTCGAGTGCTTAAAAGTATAGGCGTTTTTTACGTTGTAAGGCCTTTTTTGTCGATTATATGTAACATGAACGCCATAAGTCGAATACTGAGAACATATTCGGCTTTTCTATCACATATTGCACGCGACTTGATGTTATTTTGCTCTGTTTGTTAGGTGGAATGCTACCAGTGTCAATGTTTTGTGGTTTTATTGGTAGCGAAGCGTAAGCGAAAAGTGAGGATGGACTACCGGTGGCGACTAAATTGTATCAATGTATGTCTCATTTGTAAGCCAAGGCGTTTGTCTTTAGATTTGTGTATCCAAGTGCGGATGGATTGTTTCAGCACTGCAGCGCTTATTGTGCCAATATTGAAAGAGATAAAATGGTTATCTATTGTTGTAACTAACATGACAAACGAATAAGGAGTGCGCCATGGATGATTTACTACCCGATCTATGTGACCTTTATCCGAACGAGGTGACATGGCTGCCGATACAATGGCAGAGTTATGGTGAAAGCGCTGTTTTTTATGGTGAGGTAGCCACCGTTCGTTGTTTTCACGATAACAGCTATGTAAAACAACTTTTGAATAGCCCAGGTCACGGTCGTGTACTTGTTGTCGATGGGGGCGGAGCTATTCAGTGGGCGCTGCTCGGAGATCAAATTGCAGCGAGTGCGGTCAAAAATGGCTGGAAAGGCGTTATTGTTTTTGGAGCTGTTCGGGATGTTGGTGCTATTAATAAAATGAAAATCGGTGTTAAGGCGTTGGCGACATGTCCGATAAAAACAGAAAAGCGTGGACGAGGAGAAAGTGGTGTTGAGGTACATATCAAGAAGATAGATATCGCACCTGGTTATATGGTTTATGCGGATAAAAATGGGGTTGCCGTGTCGAGAAAAGCATTAGATTTAAGCACGCTAGGCACCTAAAAGCGATAACCAATACCTAAAACATATTGGCTTTCTATCTGCTCAATATCGAGGGTTGCGTGTACATCAACCAGCTCTGTTAGTCGGTATCGGCTAGAAACCTCAAAGCCAAGCGGCGCCGTTTGCTTACTTGGTGTTTCTGTTGGTGAGTTTAATGATGTAGTTAACGCCGATTCAATAGAGAATCGTGGAGTAAAACCATACTTTATACCACTAGCGATACCCCGCTCTGGCTCTAGATGCTCGTTACCTGCGGTAATTGATGTGCTGAGATAAAGCTGTAAATTAGATGAAACCGAATAAGAGTAACCGCTGTTAAGTTGCCACATGTCAAAGTTGTGTTTTTTGGTTGTAGATGAGGATAAGTAAAACCCACTATCATCACTCTGTTTTTCATTAATAGACGGCGCAGCATAGCAGTATGTGCCAAACAGAAGTGACAGCAACAGACCCAAAGAAAGTCTTAATGTCATGATTCCTCCTGTTTTAACTTAAGTGAATTTTTATGTTAGCACTGTCAGTGCCACTAAGCACATATACAAGTTGAGAAAGTTCCCTAGAAAATTAGAATAATAATGCATAACTAAATCGCTAATTTAAACCTTTCGTTATAAGGAAAGACGTCAGAAATCATTCCTTGGCTGATTTTCTGCTGTAGCTTTATCCATAGCTCAGGAGTGAAAACATCGGCATGCTGTTCTTCAAATAGCGCACGGAGATGACGATCAGCGAAGAGAAAAGTACGAAACTCCTCAGGGAATACATCATTGGGTCCAACACTGTACCAAGGCTCGGCCGCCATCTCTTGTTCTGGGGTTTTTGCTTCAGGTATACGGCGAAAGTTCATTTCAGTCATATAACTTATTTCATCATAATCATAAAACACGATCCGTTTGTGACGTGTCACACCAAAGTTCTTTAAGAGCATATCTCCAGGGAAAATATTGGCAGCAGCGAGTTGTTTGAGTGCAAAGCCATAGTCATTCACCGCCTGACGCTTCTCTTCTTCGCTAGCGGTCTCTAAATAGAGGTTTAGCGGCGTCATTCGTCTTTCCATATAAAGGTGCTTAATTAGTACCTTGTCATCGGAAATATCGATAATAGAAGGGGCCACTTGAAGAAGTTCATCAAGTAGTGACTGGCTGAAACGGTGTCGATCAAAAACAAAGTTACGGTATTCTAACGTGTCGGCCATGCGACCGATACGGTCATGCTCTTTGACCAGTTTGTATTTTTGCTTGACCGTTTCATGTGTAATGGCTTTCTGTGGTGCGAATTTATCTTTAATTATCTTAAAAACAAATCCATAAGATGGCAGGGTGAAGACTGACATCACCATGCCTTTAACCCCAGGGGCCATGACGAAGCAATCGCTGGAATGATTGAGGTGATTTAAATACTCTCGATAGAGCTCGGTTTTACCGTGCTTTTGACAGCCAATGGCAGTGTACAGTTCGGCCGCCGTTTTCTTTGGCATTAACGCTTTTAAAAAACGCACAAGCACAGAAGGGGCAGGGCAATAAACCATAAAGTAAGAGCGGGCGAAGCCAAAAATAATACTCATCTCGCTGGTATCGCATATACAAGCGTCTAAATAGAGGGCTTGTCCATTTCGATTTAATATGGGGATTACTAAAGGTTGTACTGGGTGGCCGTTTAAATGGATTTTGCCGATGAGGTAGGCTGCCTTATTGCGAAAAAAAGGCTCTTTAATCATCTCTATGTGGCACTCAGCTTCTTGGCATTCTGGTACTTGCTCTAGAACACTGTACGCTAACGCGGTTTGATCCCGCTCCCTGTCTTCCCACTGTAAGGTAAATGGCACATCATCGATGATACGATTTAACACCGCGGAAATATCACCGTTAACATGGTAGGTTTTGCTGATCCCTGTTGGGTAGGTTGGCAGCCGCTCGGGCTGTGAACTGGTGACAAACAGTTTCTCGTGTTCAATGTTACGGTGCTCGAAAATTCGACAGTAAACGGAATTAAAAAAGCTCTCAGCAATATCATAACGAGGATAATCTTGTAGAAGTTGTTCATACTCTATTTTCACCGTCATTAAAAACTGACGATTAGCGTATTTCTTCCCAAGCATTATTTGGATTTGCCGGGTCACTAAAGAGACATGTTTTTCGTAAAACGAGATCCGAGATTTCATGGCTTGATAGACAGCATTCCAGTCCGCAAGCTCGAAACGTTGCTGTGCGCCAGCCGTTACATCGAGAAAGCGACCAAACATTGCATCAGAGCCCTGTAAAATGGTGTGTGCGACAAGTTGTTCCATAGCCGTTGTCATGCCTCTTCCTTAAGCGGGGTTAACCCGATATAACACCCATAAGTAGAGTATATGGTACCGAGGCTATTTATGCAGTTATTTGCATTGTTTTGAATGCACATGGTGAGAGAGCAAAAAGGTAAAAAATGTCTTTTTTGTTGACTTGGTAGTGAAAAACCTGTAACTGTTACATTATAGAGATCAAGGAATGACATTATTAAGCGTATGCATAACATTACCCGCATTATTACAACAACCACAATTACCGGCATGATTGGTGTTGGGGCGGGCTAATACGCACAAATAACAAAAAAAGCCCGCACCCTTTAAAGGTGCGGGCTTTTTTTACGCTTGATGGTTATCAATTTAATTAAATAGGATGTTGGGAGTGACAGGGATGCGAGTACTAAAGTTTGGCGGCTCTTCGCTAGCTGATTCTGAGCGCTTTCTGCGAGCGGCAGAAATTATTGCCAATAATGCACGGCAGGAAGAGGTAGCCGTTGTGTTATCAGCGCCAGGAAAAATAACGAACAAGTTAGTTGCTGTGGTAGAAAGTGCCATTGCACATGGTGAAGCTGATTTGCAAATTGATGAGTTAAATAGTGTTTTTCAAGTGCTATTTGATGGCATCGAAACTCAAGTGACCGGTTTTGATCGGCAACTGGTTGAAGGAAAGCTACATAGCACCTTAACGCAATTAAAGCAGTTTGTGCATGGCATTTCGTTGCTGGGGCTATGTCCTGATAACGTTTATGCTCGCATTATCAGTAAAGGTGAGCGTGTCTCGATTGTAACCATGCAAGCGGTATTGGAAGCGCGTGGGCAGAAAGCCAGCTTGATTGATCCGGTTAACTATCTTTATGCCGAAGGTGGTTATCTTGAGGCGATGGTTGATATCGATGTATCTACGGCTAACTTTAAGCGTCATCCATTGCCTGTTGGGCATGTCAATATTATGCCAGGCTTTACCGCAGGTAACGAAAAAGGTGAATTAGTCACCTTAGGCCGTAATGGGTCAGATTATTCAGCAGCTGTTCTAGCGGCATGTTTACGCGCAGAGTGTTGTGAAATCTGGACCGATGTTGATGGCGTTTATAGTTGTGATCCCCGTATCGTTCAGGATGCGCGTTTATTGAAGTCGTTGAGCTATCAAGAAGCGATGGAGTTGTCTTACTTCGGCGCTTCGGTATTGCACCCAAAAACGATTGCCCCTATTGCTCAATTCCATATACCTTGCCTCATCAAAAATAGTTTTAATCCTCAAGGTGCGGGTACCTTGATTGGACAAGATACGGGTGAGGATCAATTAGCCATTAAAGGTATCACCACCTTAGATAAGCTGACCATGGTGAATGTCTCTGGACCAGGAATGAAGGGAATGGTTGGTATGGCCAGCCGCATTTTTGGTGCGATGTCAGCCGCTGGTGTGTCGATTGTTTTGATCACTCAATCCTCGTCTGAATACAGTATAAGCTTCTGCATCGAAGAGCAGGATAAGCCAGTTGCTGAGCTCGCCTTGCAGGATGCATTTGAACTTGAGCTTAAAGATGGCTTATTAGAGCCCGTTGAATATATTGCTGATATGGCGATTGTCACCTTGGTTGGCGACGGAATGCGTACATCAAAAGGGGTCGCTTCGTGTTTCTTTACCTCGTTAGCCGAGGTCAATGTCAATATCGTTGCGATCGCACAAGGATCGTCGGAGAGGGCTATTTCAGCGGTAATTCCAGCCGACTCGATAGCGGAAGCCATTAAAGCCTGCCATGAGAATCTCTTTAACTCGAAACACTATTTAGATGTTTTCGTGGTCGGTGTTGGTGGTGTTGGTGGTGAGCTGGTGGATCAAATTCAGCGTCAGCAATCAAAACTGGCTCAACAAGGGATTGAGATTCGAGTATGCGGTTTGGTTAATAGTCGAGGAATGTGTCTTGATCATAACGGTATCAGTTTGGACAGTTGGCGAGATAAGGTGGCACAACCAGAAGAAACGTTCAGCTTATCAAGTATGATTCAACTGGTAAAACGCCACCATATTATCAATCCGGTCATTGTTGATTGTACTTCGGATCAAGCGATTGCTGATCAGTATGTCGATTTTCTCGCAGCTGGCTTCCATGTCATTACTCCGAATAAAAAAGCCAACACCGCGAGTATGGATTACTACCATCAGTTGCGTCAGGCTGCGCGAAGCACTCGTCGTAAGTTTATGTACGACACAACGGTTGGAGCGGGCTTACCAGTTATTGAGAACCTGCAAAACTTATTGGCTGCCGGGGATGAATTGGTACGATTTAGCGGTATTTTGTCGGGGTCATTATCGTATATCTTCGGAAAGCTAGATGAGGGAATGAGTTTTAGTGAAGCGACCAGGGTCGCGCGGAGTAATGGTTTTACCGAGCCGGATCCTCGTGATGATCTTTCCGGGATGGATGTTGCACGTAAGTTATTGATTCTTGCTCGTGAAGCCGGCATGAAATTGGAACTGTCAGATGTTTGCGTAGAGCAAGCATTACCGCCAGGCTTTGATGACAGTGGAGATGTTGATAGCTTTATGGCGCGTTTACCTGAAGCTGATGCTTATTTTGAGCAGTTAGCAGCTCAGGCGGCCAGTGAAGGGAAAGTGCTGCGCTATGTGGGCGAAATTGTTGATGGTCGCTGCGTAGTGAAGGTTGTTGCTGTCGATGGCGATGACCCGATGTATAAGATTAAAGATGGTGAGAATGCGTTAGCATTCTATAGTCGCTACTATCAACCCATCCCACTTGTTTTGCGCGGGTATGGTGCAGGTAATGAGGTGACGGCTGCTGGGGTCTTTGCTGATCTGATGCGTACATTGGGTTGGAAGTTAGGAGTATAACCATGAGTGTTGTTGTTTATGCGCCTGCATCGATAGGTAATGTAAGCGTTGGGTTTGATGTTCTAGGGGCTGCAGTATCACCGATTGATGGAACACGTCTTGGTGATCGGGTAATGGTTGAAGCATCACAAACCGCTTTTAACCTCGAATGTGTTGGTCGCTTTGTGGCGAAGTTGCCAAAAGATGCCAAGGACAATATTGTCTATGACTGCTGGCAGGTTTTTTGTCGAGAACTAGCGTTAAAGGGGATCGCGCCGCGTCCGCTTGCTATGACACTGGAGAAGAACATGCCCATTGGTTCTGGGCTAGGCTCGAGTGCTTGTTCAATTGTTGCCGCATTGGATGCATTGAACCAGTTCCACGATTTGCCGCTGAATGAAACGGAACTGTTGGCATTAATGGGTGAAATGGAAGGTCAGATCTCTGGTGGAATTCATTATGATAACGTGGCTCCTTGCTACCTAGGTGGCGTGCAGCTCATGGTTGAAGAGCTAGATATTATCAGCCAGTCGGTTCCCAGCTTTGATGATTGGTATTGGGTGATGGCCTATCCGGGAATTACGGTCTCAACTGCAGAGGCACGCTCGATATTACCATCACAATACCGTCGTCAAGATATTATTGCCCATGGACGTCACTTAGCTGGGTTTATTCATGCGTGCCATACTCAGCAACCTGCGCTGGCGGCAACAATGATCCATGATGTCATCGCTGAACCTTATCGTGCTGCATTGCTACCAGGTTTTGCCAAAGCACGTCAATGGGCAGCGGATGCCGGCGCTCTGGCAACTGGCATCTCAGGGTCGGGGCCAACACTATTTAGCATTTGTGCCAGCGTCGAGACTGCAGAGCGTGTCGCCCGTTGGTTAAGTGATAATTATATTCAAAATGAACAAGGATTTGTCCATGTGTGTAAGTTAGATACACAGGGCTCACAGGTAACAGGAAGTCATCTATGAAGTTGCATAATTTAAAAGATCATAATGAACAAGTTTCATTTGCACAGGCGGTGCGTCAGGGACTTGGACGCAATCAAGGGCTATTTTTCCCAGAACAACTGCCTCAATTCGACGATATAGAAGCACTATTGGAATTAGATTTCCATAGTCGTAGTGCGAAAATATTGGCGACAATGCTGGGAGATGAATTGACGGAATCACAAGTAAAAGTCTTGATTGATAATGCGTTCGAATTTCCAGCTCCCCTCGCTAACGTGAAAGATGGGATTCATGCTCTGGAGTTATTTCATGGTCCAACATTGGCCTTTAAGGACTTTGGTGGGCGCTTTATGGCGCAGTCGCTGGCTGCGGTTTCGGATGATGGCAAAATCACGATTTTAACCGCGACATCTGGAGATACCGGTGCAGCGGTGGCGCATGCATTCTTCGGCATGGAGAATATTAACGTTGTTATTCTGTATCCAAAAGGCAAGATCAGCCCTTTACAAGAAGCCTTGTTTTGTACCTTGGGTGGCAACATCACCACAGTGGCAGTGAATGGTGATTTTGATGATTGTCAGGCACTGGTGAAGCAAGCCTTTGATGATGAAGCGTTACGTCAGGAAATTGGTTTAAACTCGGCTAACTCAATCAATATCAGCCGTTTAATGGCGCAAATCTGTTATTACTTCGAAGCGGTCGCCCAATTGCCACCAGAGCAACGTGAAGAGTTAGTAATTGCAGTGCCAAGCGGAAATTTTGGTAATTTAACCGCTGGAATGCTCGCTAAAGCGATGGGACTGCCGGTTAAACGCTTTATTGCCGCGACAAATGTGAATGATACCGTTCCACGTTATCTAAAAACTGGACAGTGGGATCCAAAGCCGACTGTACCCACGTTGTCGAATGCGATGGATGTTAGCCAGCCAAACAACTGGCCGCGCATTGAGGCGCTGTGTAAACGCCAAGGCTGGGGACTGGATGAGTTGGGTTATGGTGCGGTAACGGATGAGGATTCAGCGCAGAGCGTCCGAGAATTGGATGCGTTGGGCTACGTCTGTGAGCCGCATGGTGCTATTGCTTACCGAGTTCTGGAGCAACAACTGGCTGAAGGGGAAACTGGCATATTCCTATGTACGGCGCATCCGGCTAAGTTTAAAGAAGCAGTTGAGGCCATTTTACAGCGTGAGATTACCTTGCCAGCTCCCTTAGCGAAACATGCAGTATTGCCGCTGCTATCACTCACCCGTGACGCTGATTTCGTGCAGTTGAAGCAAGTGCTGCGTGATGCCGCTCAGCAATAAGTCTCGTCGTCATTAAGAAAGAGAAAGGCAGCATGTATTGCTGCCTTTTTTAATCAGTCAATCGCGAACCAATTACAGGCTTTGTGTGAATGTACGTGCGATAACATCTTTTTGCTGTTCCGTCGTTAATGAGTTAAAACGCACGGCATAGCCAGAAACGCGAATGGTCAATTGTGGGTATTTTTCTGGGTGATTAACCGCGTCTTCTAGTGTTTCACGCTTCAATACATTGACATTCAAATGCTGTCCACCTTCAATTTTCACACTTGGCGCTTCAACAGGAAGCTCTCGATACTCAATCTCGCCGAGATCTGATGTAGGGACAACTTGATCGGCGTCAAATCCGGTAGCTGCCACACAGCGAGCTTGATTATTCTCGTTGTCGAGTAACCAGATGGTGTTAAGAAGAGTGTCATTTGCCGCTTTAGTAATTTGAATTCCTTTGATCATGACTTGATTCCTTTGAAGAAAAGTTGAATTTTTATAAATATTGTTGAGCTAGAGCCATTATAAACCCATATGGCAAAAAAAAGATATTGATCTTGATCAATTTAGGTAAAAAAACCTTGCGTTCATTAAGGTTGTTTTTTTGTCTTAGGTCAATAAAATGATCATTAACTGAATGACTTATTATTGGCTAGTCGCATTGCGATAGTCGTTAAGAAATGAGCATATTATGGTAAATTTACTACATCCTTGTCACACTTTGGCATGGTAGTTATTTTGAAACAGAGCATCACGTTTCAGGGCTGGTCGCTGAAAATGATAAATGAGGATAGTCAATGAAGTTAATTGGAGCGCATGTTTCAGCTGCTGGAGGTGTTTTTAACGCACCTAAGAATGCAAGAAAGATAGGTGCAAGTGCATTCGCGTTATTTACCAAGAATCAGCGCCAATGGGTTGCGAAGCCATTGGATGAGCAAAGTATTACTCAGTTCAAGCTGGCTTGTGAAGAGCATGGCTACCGTGCTGATGCTATCTTGCCACATGATTCTTATCTCATTAATTTAGGGCATCCTGAGCAAGAGGCATTAGAGAAATCTCGCCGTGCTTTCATCGATGAAATGGCGCGTTGCCATCAACTTGGGTTGCATTTATTGAACTTTCACCCTGGTAGCCACTTAAAAAAAATACCTGAGGACGTTTGTTTAGAAAAGATTGCTGCGTCGATAAATTTGGCACATCAAGCTGTGCCTGATGTGGTCGCCGTTATTGAAAATACCGCCGGGCAAGGCAGTAACCTCGGTTGGCGCTTTGAACACTTGGCGCAGATCATTGCGCTGGTGGAGGATAAGTCGCGTATTGGTGTGTGTCTTGATACGGCCCATACCTTTGCATCAGGTTATGATTTACGTTCTATAGAGGCGTGTGAGCAAACATTTGCTGAGTTTGAGCGTATTGTTGGTTTCAGCTATTTGCGCGGGATGCACCTTAACGACTCTAAGACAGGACTAGGTAGTCGTGTTGACCGCCATCAATGCCTTGGTGAGGGTGAGATTGGTTTGGACTGCTTTCGTTACATAATGACTGATCGTCGCTTTGATGGCATACCGATGGTGCTTGAAACCATTGATGAGACGCGTTGGGCTGAAGAATTACAACTGTTACGCCAATTTGAGCTGACTGGGTGCGCAGTCTCCTAGTGACACAAAAGTAGTGCATTGTTGCCCAATAATAAGGCATGTGATGTCTGTTACTCGCATGCCTTTTCTGTAACTGTATGAATATAATGACTTCTATAGTTGGCACTTTTTTTCCATGCCTATTGGTACTACTGGAAGGAGAAAAGTGATGACAAAACATATTCCACAACCTAATCGCCATATTCAGGGGCGTGGCCATTTTCGCACTCCGATGATCCCTGCAAAACCGACGAAAAGAGACTGAAGATACTTGTTCTCGGAAGAGCGAGCAACGGTATTTTGATAAGATAATTTTAGTGAAACACAGTAAACTACAGGCTTTGTTTTTATGAAGGGCTTACGACTGTGGCAACTTGGCAAGAGATGCTTGCGACCGAAAAAGCGCAAGATTACTTTATTGAAACCGTGCAGCATATCGAGCGTGAACGAGCGGCTGGAAAAGCAATTTATCCGCCAGAGAAGGATGTTTTCAGCGCTTTTGAATTGACTCCCCTCGATGACGTAAAGGTGGTTATATTGGGGCAGGACCCTTACCACGGCCCGAATCAAGCTCACGGGTTGTGCTTTTCGGTTTTACCTGCGGTTAAAGTTCCGCCGTCACTGGCCAATATGTATAAAGAGTTAGCAACGGATATTGCAGGCTTTGAAATTCCTGAGCATGGGTATTTGAAAAGCTGGGCAGAGCAGGGTGTATTACTCTTAAATACCGTGTTAACTGTGGAGCAGGGCAAGGCACATTCGCACGCAAAGTTGGGTTGGGAAACCTTTACTGATCGGGTTATCGAGATTGTTAACCAGCATTGTGAAGGGGTTGTTTTTCTACTCTGGGGATCGCATGCACAAAAAAAGGGGCGTAAAATTGACACCACTCGCCACCATGTATTAGCAGCCCCACACCCTTCACCATTATCAGCTTATCGAGGTTTTTTTGGCTCTAAGCCTTTTTCTAAAACAAATCAATTATTGAAAGAGAAAGGAAAAGTTGCGATAGACTGGCAACCAAAATTAGACCCGGTTAACAAATTAGCAAACAAATGATTACCTTTCTTGTTATTACTGATGTAACGCATAGCTCTGCAGTATCTTGCTTATACACTGTACATTAGTTCGGTTCTTTTTAGGCGTCATATAGAACGGCAGTGACAAGGAGTGTGCACTTTATGAGAAGGAGAGTGGTATGTTAGAGAGTATTCATCGCGAACATATACAGATAAACCGTCTATTACGGCTGCTTCGTGAAAAGCTAAGGATTATTGAGACGGGAGAGCGAGAGGTTGAGTACCCGTTGATTAAGGTCGTTGTGGACTATCTGCAGACTCGCGCTGAAAAGTGCCATCACCCCAAAGAAGATATTATTTACCGGCACTTAAAACAACATTTCCCAGAACTGGCCCGCGATGTTGAAGATCTCGAAAGGGAGCATCAAGAGCTGGCTGTACTCACTGAGGCATTTCAAGATACGTTGACAATGATTTTAATGGATGCGGTCATTCCACTGGATATGCTTAAGCAGAGTTTGACGGAATTTGTTGATCGGCAGCAAGCGCATTTAGAATTTGAAGAGCGTGAAATACTGCCATTTGTTCGCAAGCACTTTACCGAGAAAGATTGGGAAGTAGTCAATAGCCAGTGGGAAGATGAAAGCCCTGATCCGTTGTTTGGTGAGCGGGTTGAACAGCGTTATAAGGTACTAGCCAAGCGTTTAGCGATGTAGTAACTCAAGGCAGAAAGCGCGCTGAGCGCGCTTTTTGTCAGGGGACTTAAATATCAATGTCGTCGATTGATAGCTCTTCAAGCTGGTCAATTGCCATTAGTTCTTTACGTAAACGTTGCCTATCTTTTAACGCCTCAATCTCACGCCACTTACGTTTCTTCGGTTTGCTGCGGGTTGCTCTGTGCGGGCGTTCCATTGTTTCGAATTCTTCCATACCGAAACTGTCCATATGCCACCTCTTATTTCTGTTGGGTCAGAGATTTAATATCAAATCGTTTTTAAAATAAACTTGACTTGTTTCACAGATGTTGCCATTTGATGAATTATTTATTCATGGTCATATTTAGGTCACACTATTGATAGTGCTGGGGTGAATATTTTCGTGTTCAGTATTATTGAAAGGTATTGTTGTGACGCCCTAGCCGTTTGTATGACAAGGAGAAAAAGGTGTTTGCTTCTTATATCGCTCTATTTAAAGATTTGCTATGGGGAGCCGTGCTGATCTATTTGCTCTTAGGGGCTGGGATCTATTTTTCATGGCGCTTACGCTTTCTGCAGATCCGTCATTTTGGTTATATGTTCAAAGTGATGAAAACCAGTTGGCATCACAGCGAGCGGGGTTTATCGCCATTTCAAGCTTTGTGTACTAGCCTAGCGGCCCGAGTGGGTACGGGGAATATGGCGGGAGTAGCATTAGCGATGAGCCTAGGCGGTCCTGGTGCTATTTTCTGGATGTGGTTAATCGCGATGCTAGGAATGGCGACTGCATTCGCTGAAAGCAGTTTAGCGCAGCTGTATAAGGTGCGTGATCGCGAGGGCCTGTTTCGGGGCGGGCCTGCCTATTACATGGAGCGTGGGTTAGGCATGCGCGGGATGGGGGTACTCTTTTCAGTGCTGTTGATTATTGCTTTTGGTTTGGTATTTAATGCCGTACAAGCCAATGCCATTTCATCTGCGATGTATTTTGCGTTTGGCTTACAGACATCGTGGGTTGCTGTCACATTGGTAGTGATTGCTGGTGTGGCTATTTCCGGAGGGTTGAGAGTTATTGCCCGCCTGACAGAAGTTATTGTCCCTATCATGGCACTGAGCTATTTGGCGATTGCGTTATGGATCATCTTCCAGCACCTTAGTGACGTTCCGGCAGCCTTTATGCTAGTGATTAACAGCGCTTTTGGGTGGAGTGAGGCGGCCTCTGGTGCGATGGGGTATACCGTGGCCCAAGGAGTGATCAATGGGTTGCAACGGGGGCTTTTCTCGAACGAAGCAGGCATGGGTTCTGCACCAAATGCAGCGGCATCGGCCGATCCTTACCCTCCTCATCCCGCATCACAAGGCTATGTGCAAATGCTGGGGGTCTTTATTGATACGTTGGTCATTTGTACTGCCACGGTCGCGATTATTTTGTTATCGGGAGAGTTTGTTCCCGGTGGTGAGGTCACAGGCATTGAGCTGACACAGCGTGCTTTGAGCGCAGAGGTTGGGGAGTGGGGAAGCAGTTTTATTGCTGTTGCTATCTTCTTTTTCGCTTTCACCTCGGTGATTGCAAATTATGCCTACGCAGAAACGAATTTTCTATTTTTGGGAAAACAAGGTAGGAAGCGTTTAGTGCTCTTTCGGTTACTGGTGCTGGGAATGATCTGGTTTGGTGCTATTAGTCCATTACCGACAGTTTGGGCACTAGCTGATGTTTCGATGGGCTTGATGGCGATTGTTAATTTGTTAGCACTGTTTCTCCTGTCGGGAGTGGTGGTGAAGCTGCAGCGTGATTATCAAACTCAGCTGAAGCGCCATCAAGTACCTGTGTTTGATCCAAGCGATTATCCTGAATTGCAGGGACAACTTGATCCTGGAGTGTGGGGGCAAGGAAAAACCGATGATAGCGATAGAAAATAAGCGCTGGAAATTGTCATTAAAAGCCGTAAATTAAAACAAGAGAGATGCACCCAACTACAGGGATATTGTTATGTTAATGCTTGTTTCACCCGCAAAGACGCTTGATTATACCTCACCGTTGCCAACGGTTCAGGCGACCCAACCTGAGTTTATATCGCAAGCCGCAGAGCTCATTGAGGTTTGTAGAGCGATGACACCGGCTGATATCGCTCAATTGATGAAGGTGAGCGACAAAATTGCAGGGCTGAATGCAGTACGCTTCGCTCAATGGAGTAAGACGTTTACCCCTGAAAACTCGCGCCAAGCCCTGTTTGCTTTTAAAGGTGATGTTTACACTGGGTTGGAGGCGGAATCACTCGCCAGTGCTGAGATTGATTGGCTGCAATCGCATCTGCGTATTTTGTCTGGCTTGTACGGGTTGTTAAAACCACTGGATCTGATGCAACCTTATCGGTTGGAAATGGGCTCGAAATTGGCCACAAAAGCAGGGACAAATTTGTATCAGTTCTGGGGAGATCAACTGACAACCAAGCTAAATAGTGTTGCAGATACAGTGGTGGTTAATTTAGCATCGAATGAATATTTTAAGGCCTTACAGCCAAAGGCGCTAAATGCCAAAGTTATCACGCCAGTGTTTAAAGATTGCAAGAATGGGCAGTACAAGGTAATCAGTTTTTATGCTAAAAAAGCGCGCGGTATGATGGTGCGATATGCAGCGCAGCAACGCATTTCTGACGTAGAGCAATTAAAGCAGTTTAACGTAGCGGGTTACTTCTACTGTGCTGATGCATCGACAGAGACTGAATGGGTGTTTAAACGGCTAGAGCAGTAGGGCAAAATTGTAGAGATAAAAAACAGCGCCTTCAGGCGCTGTTTTTCTTATTGTTCGTTGCTGACTTCTGGCTCTTTAGGCTCGGGAAGATCGACGACTTGATTATCGATAAGACGCGCTTTACCTAAAGTGGCTGCGATCAAGATAACAACTTGTGTGGTACTTTCATTGATTGGCGTGAGTGTGCGAGCATCACACAGATCAATTTGATCCGGTTCAAGCCCAGCGGCACGTAGTTGATCTTTGCCATCTAAGATTAAGTCAGTGTAATCATTTCTACCGCCACGGATCTGGCTGCTGATCCAGCGCATGGTCTTGGATAACACTGGCGCGCGTTGGCGTTCATCTACGGTTAAGTAGCCGTTGCGTGAGCTCATTGCAACACCGTCCATCTCACGGACAGTAGGGACGCCAATGATGTCAATGTTCATCGCCATATCAATGACCATTTGACGAATCAATGCGAGTTGCTGGTAGTCTTTTTCGCCGAAACAGGCCACGTCAGGAGAAACGATATTAAACAGTTTGGTGACCACCGTTGCGACACCTTTAAAGTGTCCAGGTCTTGCTGCTCCCTCAAGAATCCGGCCAAGGCTAGGTACCTCAACATAGGTTTGCTTGTCGAGCCCTTCTGGATACATGATCTCTGCGCTTGGTGTGAAAACACAATCAACCCCTTCCTGAGACAGTTTGGTAATGTCGTCATCAAGGGTTCTAGGGTAGGTATTGAGATCATCCGATTTATCGAACTGCATCGGATTAACAAAAATACTGACGACAACCGCGTCGGCGTGCTCACGCGCGGCTTTAACCAGTGCAAGATGGCCTTCGTGCAGGTTGCCCATCGTTGGCACAAAGGCGATGCGCTTGCCTTCCTGTTTTAACAATTTGATCTGTTCACGCAAAGGTGCGATATCAGAGAATGTGTGCATCGTTTATCCTTATTAGAATGTGTGCTCGGGACCGGGAAAGATTTTATGCTCTACATCATGGATGTAACGCGATACTGCGCTGCGCATGTCACCGGTCTCTTTGAGGTAATTTTTGGAAAACTTAGGCATATAATTTGCTGATATGCCAAACATATCATGCATGACCAATATTTGACCATCGGTTTTGTTGCCAGCTCCAATACCAATCACAGGCACATCTAATGCCTGTGTAATACGCTCAGCCAGCTCGCCCGGAACACACTCAAGGAGGATGATTTGGGCACCAGCGTTTTGCAATGCAAGGGCATCATTTAGCATGTTATCCGCAGCGAGTTGATCTCGCCCTTGTACTTTGAATCCACCGAAGATATTCACCGATTGCGGGGTTAAGCCTAAATGTGCACAGACAGGAACAGCACGTTCGGTGAGTGCTTTTACGGTCTGAGCTAGAAAGGCACCACCTTCGAGTTTCACCATGTTCGCCCCTGCGCGCATTAAAATGGCGGCATTGTGGCACGCTTGCTCTGGTGTGGCGTAACTCATAAATGGCATATCTGCCATGAGTAGACTCAATTGGTTTCCTGCGCGCACACTGCGAGTGTGGTAGGCAATGTCGTCAATGCTCACATCTAACGTATCATTTTTACCTTGCAGCACCATGCCGAGCGAATCGCCAACCAGGACGACAGGCATTGTCTGTTCTTCAAACAGCTTAGCGAAACTGGCGTCATAAGCGGTGACAGAAGCAAATTTACGTCCTTCTTGTTTCCATTTTTGAAGGTCGTTGATGGTGATCTTTTTCATGTATCCTCCTGACTTTGATCAAGGGTTAACTTGACCAAACAGATAATCCATTCCGTTCAATTTGTGCTAGTAGTGCAGAGAGCTTACAGCCATCGGGAAGCACTAAGTTTGGTGCAATTTCGGCTAACGGGTATAAAACAAACTCTCTGAGCTTCATTCCGTAGTGTGGAATCGTCAAGCGCTCGCTGTTAATCACTTGGTTAGCATAGAGCAGAATGTCAAGGTCAAGGGTACGAGGTCCCCAGCGTTCCCCGTTACGTACTCGTCCATGTGCCAGTTCAATCTCTTGAGTCGCATCTAGCAACGCGAGTGGTGATAGCGATGTCGATACCTCTACCACTGCATTAATATAATCTGGTTGTTCAGCGGGCCCCATCGGTTTACTGCTGTACAAAGAGGAGGCCGCCCTTACATCAATGGCATCTGTTGCATTTAATGCAGCAATAGCGGCCTGTGCCTTTGCAGCAGGGTCACCAAGGTTACTGCCAATGGCAATATAGGCAATCATGCTTCGTTCCCAGCGCCTGGCTGCCTATTTTTTTTACGGTGCGGTGGACGACGGCGGCGTTTTTTGGCAGCACCGCCTTGGTTGATCACTTGCACCATTTTTTGCTTTTTCACGCGATCTGCACTTTGGAAGATGCGCCACCAATCCGTTAGCTCTTGTATATCGTCGCCTTCAAAGTTGGCTCGCATTTCCAATAAGTCATAAGACGCGCGGAATTTTTGTTGTTCAAGTAACTTGAATGCTCGCTTTCCGGCTCGGCGCGACAAGCGTAGTTGGTTGTGCCAGATATCACGGATCATGGCAGTAAAGCGACGCGGGATAGCGGTGCTTTTTACTTGTTCATCCAAGATGTCATTGGCACTAACTAAGAAGGCATCGTAAAACGAAAGTCCGCTATTAAATGCCACTTCTTCAGCGCGGGTGGTCAGTGGATACCACAGCATTGCAGCAAATAAGAATGCCGGGTTGATACGTTGATCTTGTTCCACTCGTCGATCTGTTGCGGCGAGAACGTGTTCAAGCATACGTTCGCATTGACTGCTACTGTCCTCAGTGAAGTGTTCAGCAATGATCGGGAACAGTTGACCAAACAACCCATGGTCACGCAGCATGCGGTAAGTATCGAGTCCTTGCCCTGATTGCAGAAGCTTTAGGCTCTCTTCGTAAAGGCGTGCAGCGGGAATGTCACTTAATAACGGTGCTAACGATGGCATCGGGGCGGCCGTGGACTCTTCTATGTCCATGTCGAGTTTTACAGCAAAGCGTACTGCACGAAGCATGCGCACGGGATCTTCCCGATAGCGTGTTTCAGGGTCGCCAATCAGGCGGATGATTCTGTCATTGAGATCGTGTATGCCACCAACAAAATCACGCACAGAAAAGTCGCTGATGCTGTAATAAAGTGCGTTGACGGTAAAGTCACGGCGCTCGGCATCTTCTTCAATGCTGCCATAAACATTATCGCGCAATAGCATGCCTTGGTTCGACTGCGCAGCACTCTGTTTGCTGTCTGGCGAGCTCTCTTCATGATGTCCGCGCAGGGTTGCCACTTCGATTACGTCACGACCAAATAGAATATGGGCAAGACGGAAGCGTCGACCAATCAGGCGACAGTTACGAAAGAGGTGTTTAATTTCTTCCGGGGTGGCATTGGTCGCGATATCAAAATCTTTTGGTTGTTTATTTAGTAAGATATCACGCACACCGCCGCCAACCAGATAGGCTTCATACCCGGCTTTGTGTAGGCGATAAAGTACTTTCAGTGCATTTTCACTGATGTCGTTACGTGAAATGCCGTGCTCTTCACGATGGTAGACCTGCAATGCAAGCTCTTGTGATTGCGGGCAGTTTCCTTTTCGGCTCAATACTTTACGGCAAAAGCTGGCGACTCGGTTTAAAATGGTACACCTCATATTCTGTGTTTCAGGGGCTCGGACAGCCGCAAATCATACCTTAAAGGTCGGAATTTGAGAATGGTTCGATAAGTTGCAATGTATCTGGCAGCCGCTTCAGGTGCCAATTTGCAACAGCCCACGTCAATAATTCATCACGCTGACAGGCGAGAATTTCACCTGTTATCGGCAATCCAAGGCAGCGCATTGCCGCAATCAGGGCCGGGCGGGGATCATCTTTTGTGATGGCCGGCGCGCGGTTCTGTTTTGACAGTTTATACCCTTCTCGTGTGACAGCCAGTGGAAGATGCAGGTATTGCACTTCTGGTTGCTTCAGAGTGCGATAGAGACTGATTTGACGGCCTGTAGGTTCAATTAAATCTGCTCCTCGTACGACTTCGGTTACGCCTTGTGCAATGTCATCTAGCACCACAGCAAGGTTGTAGGCATATAAACCGTCGCGACGACGAACAATGTAGTCTTCTTCCGCTAACGGGCGAGGGATGTGCATGTCGCCATAACGGCGATCGGTAAACGCGGTGATGACATGTTGTTGCTGTAAGCGGATTGCATTGTTATCTGCTGCTAATTGTTTCTTACGACAAGTTCCCGGGTAAAATCCGCCCGCTTGTTGGATCTGTTTACGTGTACATTGGCACGCATAGGCCAGCCCTTGCTCTAGCCATTGCTCGATCTGCGCTTGGTAGGCTGTGTGTCGCTGGCTTTGATACATAACGCTGCCATCCCAGTGCAGTCCATAGGCATCGAGCGTGCGTAGTATCTCGTCAGCGGCACCCGGCATTTCGCGCGGCGGGTCAAGATCTTCCATTCTGACTAGCCAGTGCCCGTGGTGGGAGCGGGCTTGCAAGTAGCTGCCAAGCGCTGCCAGTAATGAACCAAAATGAAGCGGGCCAGATGGTGATGGGGCGAAGCGCCCTACATAATTCTGTTGTTTCATAGTCATTGTGTCGTTAAACGTAAAAAAGGGAGCAGAGCTCCCTTTTTCGCTGCATTCACCGAAATTAACCGGCCATTTGCTTCTCTTTGATCTCTGCAAGTGTTTTACAGTCGATACAAAGATCTGCCGTAGGGCGAGCTTCCAGGCGGCGAACACCGATCTCGATGCCACAAGACTCACAAAAACCGAAGTCATCATCTTCGATCTTCAGTAATGTTTTCTCGATCTTTTTGATCAGTTTACGCTCACGATCTCGGTTGCGTAGTTCTAAACTAAACTCCTCTTCCTGAGCAGCTCGGTCTACGGGGTCAGGGAAGTTTGCAGCTTCATCCTGCATATGGTGCACGGTACGATCGACCTCTTCACGAAGCTGATTCCGCCATGCATCCAAGATCTTCCGGAAATGCTCCAGTTGATCTTCATTCATATACTCCTCTCCAGCTTTTTCCTGGTAAGGATTAACCCCAGCAATAGCCAGGATTCCTAGCGATTTCTTAGCGTTGCTCTCTGGCATATAGCTTCTCCTAATATACCTTTTAACCGTCACTGGTTAATTAGGGCGGTATCTATAGCAGAAAGGTGGCAATGAGGCAATTCTGTTACATATGGTTTTGGAAGCCATTGTGAACAAAGCAGCATAATATCGTACTTAACGACTAAAATTTATGCACTTTACGAGCCTTATCTCTTGTGGAGAAATGGCTGCTTTATAACAGAGTATCTCGACACCAGCCTGTTCCGCTTTGGTTAACAGTTCTGCATATTCGGGGTCTATATGGTGTGCTGCTGAGACCTTTTCAATCCCTGAGTGCAAAATAGCATAAAAAATTACTGCCCGATGTCCTAGCAAGGCCATTTCAGTCAGCTCTCGAAGGTGCTTTTGCCCCCGAGTGGTGACGGTATCTGGAAAGTAGCCTTGGTTACCTGTAAGCAGGGTGACACTTTTAATCTCAACAAAACATTGCTGACCATCGCTAGAGTCTAGCAGAATATCTATACGGCTGTTTTCTTTGCCGTAACGAACTTCAGGCCGTAGGTTATCATACCCACTCAACTCTCTAATTGTATTGTCTTTTATTGCTTCAATGACTAAGCGGTTTGCTTGTGCAGTGTTAACACAAATCCAGTCTCCCGCTGGTGTCTGGCTTAGCTCCCAGCTATTAGGGTATTTACGCTTTGGGTTGTCTGATGTTGAGTACCACACTTGGGTCTCAGGATCAGCACATCCGGTCATTGCGCCAGTATTCGCGCAATGGATCGTACGTACACTGCCGTCATTTAGTTCGATGTCAGCAAGAAAGCGCTTATATCTTCTAAGAAGGCGTGCTGATTGCAATGGGGGGGAAAATTTCATCTTCATCCTGAATCGTTTGCTCTGTGGTTGATGGTACACTCTGCACTATCAGTAAAAAAGAAAGAGTTGTCAGTCATGAGTGCGAATACCCTCCCCATAGATGAAGTGATGGCCTCCCTGCTTGAAGCGGTGACTCAATCGCCACAGGTCATTCTTAAAGCGCCGCCTGGTGCGGGTAAATCAACCCGTTTCCCAGCAAAGCTATTGTCACAGGCATCGCCGCAACGACGCATTATATTGCTCGAACCACGGCGTTTAGCTGCGCGCAATATCGCACGCTACTTGGCGTCTCAGTTGGGTGAAACGGTTGGAAAAACCGTTGGTCTGCGTGTGCGTGGTGAAAGTCGTGTCAGTGCATCGACTTGCCTTGAAGTGGTGACCGAAGGGGTGTTGACCCGAATGGTTCAGGCTGATCCTGAGCTCGAGGGGGTTGGGTATATTCTTTTTGATGAATTTCATGAGCGAAGCTTGCATGCGGACACTGCACTGGCTTTATGTCTCGATATTCAGCATGCACTAAGGGAAGATCTCACGCTGGTAGTAATGTCAGCAACACTGGATGCACTCGCGTTGTCCGAATTATTACCCAGTGCGACGTACATTGCGTCACAAGGCCGTTGCTATCCAGTGGAATGTCGTTATCACCCAGTACGTCAGCAAACATCGTGGTTAGTGACGATGGAAAAGGCGATCGTGTCACTGATGGCGACAGAGTCAGGTTCATTGCTGGCGTTTTTGCCAGGGGTGGGTGAAATTCAGCGCGTGGCACAAGCACTGCAAGGTCAGCTGGCTGATAATGTGCAGCTGTGTCCGTTGTATGGGCAGTTAGATGTGGCCGCTCAACAGGCGGCGATTGCGCCACCAGCAAAAGGGATGCGTAAAGTGGTTCTTGCCACCAATATTGCTGAAACGAGTTTAACCATTGAAGGGGTTCGCTTGGTGGTGGATAGCGGTCTGGAGCGGTCGGTGCGATGGGATCCTCGCGCGGGTTTGAGTCAGCTTGAAACGGTGAAAATATCTCGTTCCTCGGCGGAACAACGTGCTGGTCGAGCAGGACGTTTGGAGCCAGGGATCTGTCTTCGTCTGTACTCAGAGTCAACCTTGATGGCGCAGCCAACACAAGCGGTTGCGGAAATCCTACGTAGCGATTTAACGCCATTGGCTATGGAGTTAGCGCAATGGGGCTGTGAGGATGTGAGGGCGCTGGCTTGGTTAGATTTTCCTCCTGAAGCCCACTTAGCTCAAGCGAGAGAGTGGCTGCGATGGGTGGGAGTATTGACGGATAAAATGCAGCTGAGTGCACTGGGCACGCAAGTTGTCATGCATGGAAGCGAGCCTCGGCATGGGTTATTAATGCATTATGCACAGCAATGGGGGAGCGAAGCGAAGGCATGTGCTGCTTTGTTGTTGGCGGTATTGGAGAACCCGTTGCGAGGTGAGGTTAACCCTGATCTGGCTTACCAATTACAGCGTGTGTTAGGGGACAAGAAACGTTTTCGAGTACAGTGGCAACGTGCTCAGCAGTGGGGAAAGAAGCTCAGTGTTGCTGTCGGTGATGAAGTAAATTTATGTTGGCTCGGGCCATTGCTGGCATCGGGTTATCCAGACAGGCTGGGGATATCGCGTGGTCAGGAAGGACGCTATCAAATGGCGAATGGGCAAGGGGTGGTGATTGACTCTGCGCAGGTATTGGCTGATAGTCCAAATGTTGTTGTTGTCGACGTGATGCGCACACAGCAAGGCGATGCTCGCGTCTTTTTGGCTGCGGAGATTGATTTTGATGAGCTACAACAGCGCCTTCCACACCTCTTTGTGTCTCAAGAATGGTTAGACTGGGATGATAAGCGGGGACGCTTGTTGGCAGAGCTGCGACTGTACTGCGGCAAGCTGGTCGTTGAGCGGCGTGACCTAGGTCAGCCAGATGCAGATCAAGCCAGTGCCGCCATCTTGCATGCGATACAGCGCAAAGGTTTAGCGGTGCTGCCTTGGAAGGCGAAGAGTGACAGCCTATTACAACGGGCGCGTTATGCGGCGTCTATCGAACTCGACCTACCGTTGCCGCCTTGTGATGAAGAGAGCCTGTTAGCGGCCGCAGAGACATGGTTACTGCCTTTCATGCATCAAGTCACTTCATTGTCTGGCTTAGCCCAAATAGATCTTTACAGTGCGCTTGAGAGCTATATGGGCTGGGATAATTGCAAGCAGCTAAATCAGCTCTTGCCAACCCATTATCAAGTACCAACAGGACGGCAGGTCAAACTACGTTATCAAAGTGATACGGCGCCAGTTTTATCCGTACGCTTACAAGATATGTTTGGTGAGAAAGGGACACCAAAAATCGCCAATGGTCAGGTCGCGCTTATTGTTGAATTATTGTCCCCAGCGCAGCGTCCTATCCAGATCACCCAAGATTTAGGGGCATTTTGGCAAGGGAGTTACCGAGAAGTAAAAAAAGAGATGAAAGGGCGCTACCCAAAGCACAACTGGGAACTGCCAACAGGATAAATGTGGCGCTGTTGGTATCGGGAAGGGCCACAGTGAGCGCGCATTTATCCCAGCTAAGGCACATTTTTTGTGTGTGCCAGTATTTTGTTGTATCAGGCTTCTCTATAATAGGGGCGCTTTTATTTATTAAGGTTGTACTTTGTTATGTCACAGCAACACCCCGTCCGTCCGAGTCATTGCCATGTTATGGCCAAGCCTAGCAGCTCGGTATGTAACTTAGATTGTAGTTACTGTTTCTACCTTGAGAAAGAGCACCTGTATCCCGAAAGAAAACAAGCTTGGCGAATGTCTGATGAAACGTTAGACGTTTATATTCGTCAGCATATTGAGGCGCAGGATGGGGTGGATGTTGAGTTTGCGTGGCAAGGGGGCGAGCCGACCTTAATGGGCGTGGATTTTTTCCGTCGAGTGGTCGAACTGCAAGAGAAGTATCGTGGTCGTCATAATATTCACAATGCCTTTCAAACTAACGGAATACTGCTTAATGATGAGTGGTGTGAATTTTTTAAAGCGCACCACTTTTTAGTTGGTATCTCCATCGATGGGCCAGCAGAGCTACATGATTGCTATCGAGTTAATCGCGCAGGAAAGCCGACCCATGCGAAAGTGATGGCAGGGATTTCACTGTTGAAAAAGCATGGCGTCGAGTTTAATACCTTGACGGTAGTCAATCATGAAAATGCACAGCACCCAGAAAAAGTCTATGCCTTTTTAACCTCGATCGGTTCGTGTTTCTTACAGTTTATTCCTCTCGTTGAGCGTGAAACTGCACAGGAAACAGAAGACGGTTTGCATTTGGTTTGTCCTGATAGTGCGCTGGAAGCGAAAGTAACACCCTGGTCCGTTTCTCCGGCGGCTTATGGCGACTTTTTATGCCGGATCTTTGATGTGTGGGTAAAGCAGGACGTGGGTCGTGTGTATGTCAATATGTTTGATAGCACGCTAGCTAGTTGGTGTGGGCATCCCGCAGGAACATGCATTTTCTCAGAAACATGCGGTCATCTGTTTGCGCTAGAATCAAATGGCGATCTGTATAATTGTGATCACTATGTTTATCCCGAGCACCTGCTTGGCAATATTCATGAGCAGAGTATTCGCGACTTAAACCAGACTGAGATGGCGATAACGTTTGGGCAAAACAAACGCGATAAGTTAACTAAGCAGTGTGAATCTTGTCCGTACCGTTTTGCGTGTCATGGTGGTTGTCCTAAACACCGCTTTATTACGTCGCGTAACGGCGAACCAGCGCATAACTATTTTTGTGCAGGCTATGAGCACTTTTTCAAGCATACTGCCTCGTCCATGCAATTGATGCGGGATCTGTTGCAACATGGACGGCCAGCGGCAGAGATCATGACTTATTTACACCGCCAGACAGCGATGGTTAAACAGCGGGCGGGCACGATTGGTCGCAATGAGCCTTGTCCATGTAATAGCGGGAAGAAGTTTAAGCGCTGTTGTGGCAAATGACAGAGAACGGAAAGCGAGAGCTTTCCGTTTTTTTTTATGTGCTTATTGTTGCTTTATTCATGAACGCGTACGATCACTCTTATATCATCAACCATGCATCAGGAGAGACAAACGCGAATGACGGAGCGAAATCAGCCACCTCGTAAGCGACGCCCAGCTAAGCCTAAGACGAAAGCAACGAAAACAACCACCAAGAAACGGGCTCGCAACACCCGCTCTAAAACGCAGTCAAGCATGCCGCGTCGTTGGTCTCGCTTTATGGGTATCATTATGCTCAAACTCGGGCTGGTGGCGGTAGCTATCCTTGCTGTTACTGGTATCTATTTAGACGGTGTTGTACGGGATCGTTTTGATGGTCAGTTATGGCACTTACCCTCGGTGGTTTATGGGCGGGTATTAACCCTTCAGCCGGGTCAGTCAGTGACTCACCATGAAGTGATGCGTGAGTTAGAAGCGCTGCGTTATATCAAAGTAAGCCAGCCGCGCCGCCCGGGAGAGTACTCGGCATCTTCGACGCGTATAGAATTGATACGTCGGCCATTTGAGTTTGTCGACGGCTTTGATGCAGCGCGACATGTGATGCTGACGTTTGACCGCTCTGGCTTACAGCGCATTGAGCGTCTTCCTCAAGGTGGTGATCTTGGCTACCTTAATATCGAACCTAAGCTGTTAGGTATGCTGGAATCACGCACTGAAGAACAGCGCCTATTTGTTCCTCGTGAGCAAATCCCTGACGTGCTAATTGACGCACTACTGGTGACAGAAGATCGTGACTTCTACCACCATGATGGGGTCTCACCCAGCGCTATTTTCCGGGCGTTTGCCGTCAACTTGCGAGCAGGAAGGACGGTTCAAGGAGGCAGTACCTTAACGCAACAGTTAGCGAAAAACCTCTTTCTTAGTCGCGAGCGAACCTTGTGGCGTAAATTACGCGAAGCGTATATCGCCATACTTATTGATTATCGCTATGACAAAGATCGTGTCTTAGAGGCCTATATGAACGAGGTTTATCTGGGGCAGGGAAGTGGCGAAGCGATTCATGGCTTTGCACTAGGAGCACGGCTCTACTTTGGGCGTCCGTTAGAAGAACTGCGTGTTGACCAACTGGCCATGTTAGTCGCAATTGTAAAAGGGCCGTCGTATTACAACCCGTGGCGTCACCCAGAGCGTGTGAAGCAGCGTCGCGATTTGGTATTGCGCTTATTAATGGAAAACGGCGTATTAACAGCCAGTGAATATGAACAGGCCGTGTTACGTCGGTTAGACATTCAACTTTCACCGCGTGTCGCTTCCCGTCAGCCTGCTTATTTTCAGCTATTACGTCGTGAAATAAATCAGTATGTGGGCGAGAACTTTACCCCAGGGGTAGGATTGCGGATATTCTCCAGTTTAGACCCCTTGTCTCAACGCGCTGCAGAGCAAACAGTGAGCCGTTCCTTGCCAAAGCTAGGTGATGGGCTGGAAACGGCAGTTGTGGTCTCAGATCGGCTGTCAGGCGAAATTCGGGCAATGGTGGGTGGAAGCAATCCAGGCTATGCGGGCTTTAATCGCGCTTTAGATGCGCGTCGTCCAATTGGTTCGCTGGTTAAGCCTGCGGTTTACCTGACGGCCCTGTCACAACCTCGCACCTTTGCGTTGGCGTCGACCCTTGAAGATAAGCCGATACAACTGCAGGGTAGCCAAGGGTCATCTTGGCAGCCTCGTAATTACGACCGACAGTTCCGTGGCGAAGTCCCTTTGTATCAAGCGCTTTCACGTTCGTTGAATGTCCCAACGGTGAATGTTGGCATGGCCGTCGGCCTGGGTGAAGTTAAGAAGACCCTGGTTAATATGGGCGCCCCGCAAGCAGAAATACCATCAGTCCCGGCAATGTTGTTGGGTGCGGTGAATCTCACCCCGTTTGAAGTGAATCAGGTTTATCAGACCTTGGGGGGCGGAGGGAGAACTGCGCCGTTGACGGCACTGCGTGCTGTTACCGATCAGGAAGGGCGAGTGTTGTATCGTTTTTTGCCACGCGCCTCACAACAGATCAATGAGCACGCAGCATGGTTGACGACTTATGCGATGAAGCATGCCGTGGTCAATGGGACAGGGCGCTACTTACATCAACAGTATGGGTGGGCTGCGTTGGCGGGGAAGACCGGTACTACCGATAACAATCGAGATAGTTGGTTTGCAGGCATTGATGGTCGCGAGGTGGCGACAGTGTGGATTGGTCGTGATGATAATGGCGATACAGGGTTGACAGGCTCAAGTGGGGCTCTACGACTCTACAGCGAGTATTTACGTCAACGAGAGCCATTACGTTTACAACTTAATTGGCCGTCAGGAATGCGTACCGCGACGTATTCGGCGAATCCGGATGGCGGGTTAGATTTTGACTGTCAGGGTCAGATTGAGCTACCTGTTTGGGATATTGATGGCAACCTAGAGGAGCAGTGTAACGACTCCCTTGGGGGATTTATTCAGCGTTTGTTTAACTAGCGTTTTGTTGGACAAGAGTTCTGTTTGACAGCAGTAGGGAAGGCCGTCGTGATCCGCGACGGTTTTTTTGTCTGCGCTCTATACTGGCTCATTGCTGTGAAGTATCTCTGCGACGGTAAAGTACAGATGAAAAAAAACCTCAGTCTTTCGACTGAGGTTTCAAAAGTGGCTCCCCCTGCAAGACTTGAACTTGCGACATACGGATTAACAGTCCGCCGTTCTACCAACTGAACTAAGGGGGAATTATCTTTTTATGCATCGTTATTAAACGACCGCATCTTGTTGTGGTGCCTCGAGGCGGAATCGAACCACCGACACGGGGATTTTCAATCCCCTGCTCTACCGACTGAGCTATCGAGGCAAATAAATGGTGCCGACTACCGGAATCGAACTGGTGACCTACTGATTACAAGTCAGTTGCTCTACCTACTGAGCTAAGTCGGCACACTTTATTTGGCTCCCCCTGCAAGACTTGAACTTGCGACATACGGATTAACAGTCCGCCGTTCTACCAACTGAACTAAGGGGGAATTATCTTTTTTTTATGTTGTCGTTGCTAATCAACCACACCATTTAATATGGTGCCTCGAGGCGGAATCGAACCACCGACACGGGGATTTTCAATCCCCTGCTCTACCGACTGAGCTATCGAGGCAACGTTTGTTGCTTTGTTACCTTGGAGAAGTGTGTTCCCCTTGGCGACGAGACGCATTAAAAAGGTTTTCGGCCTTTGAGTCAACGATAAAAATGTATTTTTTGGTTCGTTCGCTGCTTTTTTAGCTTATGTGCTGTGCTTTTGCACATTTTGCATTGTTTATCACCAATAAAAATGACGAATAGATAGGTGAACAGCAGGAGAGGGAGGGGGGATATTTGGCGATGCCGTTTAGGATTTCGCTTAAATTAATGCTTTTGAGCGGGAAATTTTATTGTGGTGTGAAGAAAAATAGTTTGAAACAGAGAAAAAATCGCGCTGAATACCCTAAGAAGCAAGAAGCAAGAAGCAAGAAGCAAGAAGCAAGAAGCAAGAAGCAAGAAGCAAGAAGCAAGAAGCAAGAAGCAAGAAGCAAGAAGCAAGAAGCAAGATAAAGGGAAGGGTTACACAGCGAGTCGCTAGGAAGCGTTATACTCCAGATACGAAAAAGCCCTAATCTTACGATTAGGGCTAAATCAATGGTGCCTCGAGGCGGAATCGAACCACCGACACGGGGATTTTCAATCCCCTGCTCTACCGACTGAGCTATCGAGGCAAATAAATGGTGCCGACTACCGGAATCGAACTGGTGACCTACTGATTACAAGTCAGTTGCTCTACCTACTGAGCTAAGTCGGCACACTTTATTTGGCTCCCCCTGCAAGACTTGAACTTGCGACATACGGATTAACAGTCCGCCGTTCTACCAACTGAACTAAGGGGGAATTATCTTTTTTTCATGTTGTCGTTGCTAATCAACCACACCATTTAATATGGTGCCTCGAGGCGGAATCGAACCACCGACACGGGGATTTTCAATCCCCTGCTCTACCGACTGAGCTATCGAGGCAACGGAGGTGCATTAAATAGATTTTCTCTCTCCGCGTCAACGCTTTTTTTTAACTTAATGTTCGTTTGCTGTTTTTTTGTTCGCGCTGATGGAGGTGAAGATACACCATGTCAACACGGCTTATTGTTTTAACTTTTTGTTTTTTAATGGATTGCCTTTGTGTTGGGTTACACTTTTCCTTGATTGAACTCTTTTTGAAACTGAATCACTTTTTCTAGATAACGGCGCGACTCAGATAGAGGGTGTTTGCTGGTTAGTGCCCAATAGACCTGGTTTGGCTGCAAATTATTAATGTTGCTCATCGCTTGCTGGCGATTACTGTGGAAGGTACGAAAAACATTACCCGCGCCGCCATTATAGGCAGAGATCATGGCGTAGTGCAGGTTTAGCGGATCTTGAACATCTTTCAGGTAACGATTTTTCAGCAGGTAAAAGTAAGCTGTCCCCATATCAATGTTGTAAGCGGGATCGAACAAATTTTCGGGATCGGGAGTGCCGGGTTTGTTTTTTATCAAGCGATAAACATCAGCGCCCGCTGTTTTGGGGACGATTTGCATCAGCCCATACGCATTCGCCCAACTGACGGCATAAGGGTTAAAGCTACTCTCGGTTTTGATAATGGCGTAGATCAAGTCTTCAGGAATGTCGTACTTGCGTGATGCTTGACGAACAAGGTCGGCATACTGATAGCCACGACGATCAGCGTGGTTGGCCACCATAGGGATCTCGACATAGAAGCTATTTTGGTAGCGCACTTTGCCGCGTTTTAATTGGTTTTCGATTAAGTGATCAGCGAAACGGTTGGCGCGCCACTCCCATGCTATCGCCTGACCATCGTGATCTAATACTTGCTCGTAAAGAAAAGGGCGCCCCTCAAGATGGATCTCTGAAGAAGAGTAGAGATCAACCCCGGCAGGATCATCTGGTGTGAGTAAGGTGGTGATGATCGCTTTTCTTAAATGCTGTTGAGGCTGTGTTTTTGCGACTGTCGAGATAGTGACAACGCCTCGAGTAAAGTCAACGTGAGCGCGACTTTGGTAATTGTCAGTATATTTAACGTAATCACGCTTTCCCGCCATGAGGACATCATCGCCCCAGTGGCGCTGAACTTGGCCATTGAAAGAGCTGATCAATTGCTCCATGGCACCGATATCTTTTTCAAATTGACCGGGGAGGGGGGCGAGGTTATTGGCAAATCGATTGGTTGTGGAGTAATCCACGTCATAGATTGATTCGATAAATTCGCGGCTACACCCGCTCAGGGCAAATAGGGCCAGAAGCGGCAACAGTTTAAGCATGACATTACCTCCATAGAGCAGAATAATGTCATGTTTTTCGCTTAAATATAAGTATTTTAGACGCTACTTTTACGCTAACACTTATTTACTTGGAGGAGTGTAACCTTCGATATGGACATCTTTGCCTTCAAACAAAAAGTTAACCATCTCTTCTTCGAGCAGTTTGCGATGCTCAGGGTTCATCATGTTGAGCTTCTTTTCATTGATAAGCATTGTCTGCTTGGTTTGCCATTCGGCCCATGCTTGCTTTGAAATATTGTCAAAAATGCGTTTGCCCAGCTCGCCAGGATACAATTGAAAATCAAGGCCTTCAGCTTCCTGTTTTAGGTGCTGGCAGAATACAGTACGGCTCATCGAGGCGCTCCTATAAGTGGGTCGATTATGTCAAAGTGATGAGCTAATTCAGTAAGAAGACGCGCTACAGGCGTCGCTAAACCAACTGCATCAGGGTGCTGTAAGTTATACCAAAGACCTTGACCGTCTTCCATGATGTTTTGTGGTATCTGCGCTAATGGTACGAGAACCGGGGTTATATCAAGGTGGTAGTGGCTAAAAGTATGCCGAAACCCATCCATTACGGTAAGAGTGTCAGCGTCTGGATAGTGTTGCTCGACAGCGGTGATTAACGCCTGCTGAGAGTCATATTGTGGAAAGCAGAACAGTCCTCCCCATAAGCCACTGTTAGGCCTTTTTTCTAACCAAACAGAGTGCTCTGCGCTGGCAAGCAGAAACCAGCCTTGACGTATAGGCAGGCTTTTTTTGGGCTTTTTGCCTGGGAAATTGCGTTGTGTGTTGTGTTGATTAGCCTGACAACTTGATGTTATGGGGCAAAGCATGCATTTCGGAGCGCTGCGAGTACAAACCATCGCCCCCATATCCATCATCGCTTGGTTGTAATGCTCCACTCGGTCTGATGGGGTATTGCGCTCAGCATGTTGCCACAATTGGTTCTCAACCGCTTTCTTTCCTGGCCACCCCTCCACAGCATAATGACGCGCTAATACACGTTTGACGTTGCCATCTAAGATGGCATGCGGTTGTTTTAATGCCAGAGATAAAATGGCACCTGCGGTACTGCGCCCGATCCCTGGTAGCGCTTGAACTTCAGCCAGCGTTATTGGGAACTCGCCTTGATACTCTTGAGTGACTATTAGGGCGGTCTTGTGCAGATTACGGGCTCGCGCGTAATAACCAAGCCCTGTCCAGAGGTGAAGAACTTCGTCTAGATCGGCGCCAGCTAAGTCGGCAATGGTTGGGAAACGGGTGATAAAACGTTCGAAATAAGGGATAACCGTGCTGACTTGTGTCTGTTGTAGCATCACTTCAGATAGCCAGACATGGTAAGGGCTTTTTTGTTGCTGCCAAGGTAGGGTTTTACGGCCGTACTTGTCGTACCAACACAGAATTGACTCAGAGAAACGGTTACTCACCAGGGTACACTCATGTCGTTAAGTTTGATGGCACTAAAGGTGTGCGCTTAAAGTGGGAGTATATACCGATTGTTGGTGTGGAAATACCCAGTAAGTGCAGGGCTATATGCGATGTAAGCGAAGATAAGTGGCGAGAAGAGGAATATGTGATACCGACATAGCGTTGCCGGTATCACTAATATACAGGGCTGATGATTAGCCGAAATTGGCGTCAACGATTTCGCCAACTTCAACGCTGCTGATTTCAGCGCGGTTTTGCAGCCAGTTTGCGACCAAAGTTTTATCTTCTTCAGTAGTTGAACCGTAACGATCTGTCGAACATAGGAAGCCTTCAAAGATTTCAAGGCCGCCACCACCGAAACATAAGTTAACGCTGTCCAAGTAGTCGATAAACTCGTCGATAAAGGTATCGTATTGGTCGAAATCTTTTACCGACATCTTGCAGCTGACTTCAAAACCAAAGATGGCAAATTCGCCAAGGAATAGTTTTTTACGCAAACGGCGGCTTTTATTCTCGATTTTATCTAATTTCATGAGGGTCTCTTTCCTGTTTGGATAGGGGGGGTTATACACAGTTTCGCAGCAACACCCAACTTTTTTATTCTCTTCATATGCACTCTAATCGAGATGCAGACAAGATTAGCGGCAATGTTAAGGTTTGTTCTTTACTAACTTAGCGCACAAATTTCACCTTAATGATTAAAATTCAGGCTAGAGGCTTGCACTCATGAGTAATCTTTGGATAATGCGCGATCCGCTCCTTTTTTTGTTGATTTCGAATTGTAGGTACCAAACCATGAGCCAAAAAACGTCTGGCGAAGTGACGCTGAACGAATTTACTGAAGATGGCAAACTGATCCGCAAAGTGCGCAGTTTTGTACGTCGTGAAGGTCGTCTGACTAAAGGTCAGGAAATTGCGATGGAGCAACACTGGCCAGCAATGGGTGTCGACTTTCAAACAGACATGCTTCGTTGGGAAGATGTTTTCGGTCGTCAGGCCCCAGTGGTACTAGAGATTGGCTTTGGTATGGGCGCATCATTTGTTGAAATGGCCAAAAATGCCCCAGAGAAAAACTACATCGGTATCGAAGTACATTCACCAGGTGTTGGTGCGTGCCTAATGTCTGCTGGCGATGAAGCGCTGACTAACCTGCGCGTGATGTGCCACGATGGCGTTGAAGTGTTCGAACACATGATCCCTGATGGCAGCTTAGATACTGTCCAGCTCTTTTTCCCAGACCCTTGGCATAAAGCTCGCCACCACAAGCGTCGAATTGTTCAACCTGAATTTGTTGAGATGGTGCGTAAAAAGCTAAAAATTGGCGGTGTTTTCCATATGGCAACAGATTGGGAAAACTACGCTGAGCATATGATTGAAGTGATGGATGCGGCCCCGAATTATAAAAACCAGGCGACTGACGGGGATTATGTGCCACGTCCTGAAGATCGTCCACTTACTAAATTTGAACAACGTGGCCACCGCTTAGGTCATGGTGTTTGGGATATTAAGTTTGAACGTACGGCTTAGCCTACTTTAAACCCATATGTTGATTGTTAAAGCCAGCCATTGCGCTGGCTTTTTCTTCCTCAGGAGTTAAACAATGAAACCCACTCAAGCTTTATTAGAGCAAGTTCTTGATGAGGCCCGCCCATTAATAGGTCAGGGCCAAGTGGCGGATTACATTCCAGCGTTGGCACAAGTACCTACCAATAAGCTTGGTATTGCTGTTTGTTATAACGATGGTGAAATCATTACTGCAGGCGATGCGGACGAAGCTTTTTCTATTCAATCAATCTCAAAGGTATTGAGCCTAACCTTGGCTATGATGATGTATGAGGCTGACGAGATCTGGCAACGAGTGGGTAAAGAGCCATCTGGGCACGCATTTAATTCGATGATCCAGCTTGAAATGGAAAACGGTATTCCGCGCAACCCATTTATTAATGCTGGGGCTCTGGTAGTGTGTGATTTATTGGCGACACGGCTGTCAGCACCTCGTCATCGCATGCTGGAACTGGTTAGAGCATTAAGTGGCGAGAATAAGATCATTTATGACAAAGTTGTCGCAGCCTCTGAAATGCAGCACAGTGACAGAAATGCTGCTATTGCCTACCTCATGCGTTCATTTGGCAATTTCAATAATGATGTGATGCCTGTTCTACATAATTACTTCCACTATTGTGCCCTGCGCATGAGTTGTACCGATTTAGCGAAAACATTTAGCTACTTGGCAAATAAAGGACTTCCTTTGGGCGCAGAAAAAACCATTATAAGCCAAACTCAAACCAAGCAGCTCAATGCCTTGCTAGCAACCAGTGGGTTATATGATGGCGCTGGCGAGTTTGCTTACCGTGTTGGAATGCCCGGTAAATCCGGTGTGGGTGGTGGCATTATTGCCATTGTTCCTGGCGAAATGAGTATTGCTGTTTGGTCGCCAGAACTCGATAAATCGGGTAACTCTCTGGCTGGTACGCGCGTGCTAGAACTACTGGCTGAGCGTATCGGACGTTCTATTTTTTAATCAGGCTTTAGGCCTGACGGAGTTGGTGTATGCGTTTGGGCTTAATGTTGTTGTCACTGGTATGGGCTGGTAGTGCGTTAGGTTCGCAATGTCTACCGATGTTGCATAATGATATTGCCACACGTGACGGCAATCTTCTTTTGGTGCAGGGTGGTGAAACCTTTACTGTTTCCGACCAAGGCGGACTCAAGTTTGCTGTCCACCACGTGTCGCTGCGTAGTGAACAGACGCGAGCTTTGGCAGAGTATCGCCGTCAGCTAATGCAGGATTTACCTTATATGCATACCACGTTGCGCAGTGAGCTTGACCGAGTGGTAGGGAAGGTCGATCAGGCGTTAGCGGCGCAGCTTGGGGAACAAAGTGCATCAAGGCAGCAGTTGACGCAATTTCAACAGCAACTCAATAGTCAGTTGCAGGGGATTTTTGGTGCCCCCGGTAGCGACCCACAATTTCGCCATCAACGTGTCTTGCTGTTATCTGAGAAGATAGAACAACAATTCAAAACACTCCTTGTACAACTGGGTGTGACAGGGATGGGTGACTTAGCCCGACTGCCTACTGAGTCTGGTGAAGATAAAATGGCCAAGATCAGCGAACGTATGGGTCTGTTGCAGGAGGAGCTACAAGGTATCATCGAGCTGCAACAGCCTCAAATGGCCGCGTTGAATCAAGATTTTTGCCAGCGTTTAGCCCGCTGGCAGACCCATGAGCAGCAAATTCAAGCGTTGATTCCGGCGCTGAAAGAGTGGCAGACGGTCACTCTGTCTCAATCCGTGAGCGAGCCGTAACCGCGTTATAATCCTGCCCGTATGACAATGCAACGCCTTCATCGCTGCTCGCTTTGAAGGCGTTTTTGTTTATTCGCCATCGACGAACAGAGCGATAAGATCGTTGAAAAACAGCAGTCCTTTTTCAGTAAGATGCCAAGAGTGATCATCTTCAGTCAATAAACCTTGCTGTTTTGCTTGCTCAATCGGTTGATGGATGTGCGTCAGTGCTAACCCAGTGGTGGCACTAAATTCGCTTTTCGGACATGGCTCGATAAGACGAAAGCGGTTCATGAAGAACTCAAACGGGCGATCCTGCGCTTCAACTTCCCACTGCTCGACCAGATAAGCTTTATTTGTGTCGAGATAGCCTCTTGGATGCTTCACTTTTACGCTGCGTTCGATACGCCCATCAGCAAAGGTGAATTTACCGTGAGCACCGCAACCAATGCCAAGGTAGTCACCAAAACGCCAGTAGTTTAGGTTATGACGGCACTGATAACCCGGCTTGCTGTAGCCGGATATTTCATAGCGAACATAACCCGCTTGCTCAAGTAGCTGATGGCCTTGCTCGAAAATAGCCCAGAGTTCATCATCATCTGGCAGCGTTGGCGGCTGCGAGCCAAATAGCGTATTGGGCTCTAACGTGAGCTGATACCATGACAAGTGGGGTGGATTTAGGGCAATGGCTTGCTGTAGATCGGCAATCGCTTGTTGGGATGACTGGGTCGGCAAGCCGTGCATTAAGTCTAAGTTAAAGCTGTTTAGCCCAGCTTGTGCCGCTGTCTGCGCTGCTGAAATCGCTTCATTGGCATCATGAACTCGGCCTAAGCGGGTGAGTTTCTCGTTATCAAACGATTGTACTCCAATCGAAATTCGGTTGATGCCAGCCTGTCTGTACGCGTCAAAGCGCCCAGCTTCAACAGTGCCTGGGTTGGCTTCCATGGTTATTTCAATCTCAGGGCTAAATGGAAGGACGCTAGCGATGCCTTGCAGCAAACGCGTAATCTCTTCAGGGGAGATCAAACTTGGCGTACCACCACCGATAAAAATTGAGTGCAGTGGGCGTTCAAACGGCCCCAAACGACGAAGGTCTTGGGCAAGATCATCGAGTAGTGCATCAATGTAGTCAGCCTCTGGAACTTTACTCTTGAGGGCGTGCGAATTAAAGTCGCAATAGGGGCATTTTTGCACGCACCAAGGGATGTGCACATACAGACTCAATGGTGGTGGGGTGATCATTTTGTGTCCTTAAGTGCCTGAAATAACTTTTGCAGTGCTTGTCCACGGTGTGAACGTAGCTTTTTCTCTGCTGAAGTTAGCTCTGCAGCTGTGCAGTTAGCATCTCGAACATAGAAGACTGGGTCATAACCAAAGCCTTGTTCGCCGCTTGGTTGCATGGCAATGTCACCTTCCCAACTGCCATGACAGATCAGTGGGGTTGGGTCATTGGCATGGCGCATTAACACCAATACGCAATGAAAGCGGGCTTGGCGGTCGGTTATACCGTCCATTTGTTCGAGAAGCTTGAGCAAGTTATCGCGATCAGACGCGGTGTCACCAGCGTAGCGTGCAGAGTAGACACCGGGCGCACCCTCTAAGGCATCAACCTCAAGGCCGGAATCATCGGCAATGGCAGGTAATCCGGTCGCTTGTGCTGCGTGACGTGCTTTGATGATGGCATTTTCAACAAACGTCGTGCCAGTTTCTGCTACGTCAGAGACATTAAACTCACTTTGAGCAACGACATCAAAGCCAAAGTCAGCCAATAAATCGGCCATTTCGCGAACTTTACCTTGATTGCCAGTGGCAAGAACCAGTTTAGACATAAAGACTACCTATTTCGTGATGAGCAAAACGCGTAGTGTAGCCGCACTATCTTGTTAGGGGAAGTCAGTGCGGACTAAATGTAAAAAGGCAAGAGTATGCCGTCACTCTTCACTATAGAAGGTCTGACGAAAACGCAGCGTGTTGGTAACGCCGCCTTGGGTGGTGATCAGAATCTCAAACAAATACTGCTCTTCATGGGTGTGAGGCACTTCCGCTAAATAGTAGATGGCACTGCCTTCGCGGATTTCGCGGAAACTTAAGGTCTTTTTATTGCCGAGTAAGTTGGCAGCACTGCCGTGAACAGATGCGATCATGGCTTGATTGTCTTGTGTTCTATCAAGAATGGCAATATTGAGCAGGGCAGAGTAGCGGCTGCGCTGAATACGGTAGTTGCTGGCAATGTCAGGAGAGAGAAAGGTGGTTGGAATGGCAGAATAATGGACTTCGATATGGTCAAAGGTCACCGACTGCTCAGCACTAACAGACGCAGACAGACTCAAGAGTAAGCTCAAAAAAAGCGTCAGTAATATTTTCATGGTGCTCTCCTTGTTTGCTGTAATGGTGGTTTTCACCGCCAAGATCATAAATAAGACCAGTTCCCTCTGGTCTTATTGCAGTTATGACCGCTGACACCCATCAGAGCGACTCTTCGAGGTATGCGCTAATCACACTGGGGATCTGCGCTGGGGCAAGGATGCGTACCTGTTTGTGCCGACCCAGTTCCCCTTTTTCGATGATCACTGCACCTTTGGCGACCCGACACTGTTTGGCGAGAAACTTACAGAGGTAAGCATTCGCTTTGCCGTCGATGGGCGGCGCAGTAATCGCCACCTTCAATTCATCACCATGTTGGCCGACAATGGCGTCACGGCTTGCTTTCGGCTGGATGATATAGAGGCGCAGCAACAAATCATCGTTGTCACGCCAAGCCATACTCACAACTGGAACCAGATAGGTCCAAACAAGTCGCCCAACAGGAAATTCGCAAACTGCAGACCAATGAATAGAACCAGTACGCTCAAATCTAAACCGCCCATGGCAGGGATGAAGCGGCGGATCGGAGCGGTGAGTGGCTCGCTTAATTGATGCATCACATACTCAATTGGGCTGCGTCCTTGGCTGATCCACGACAGGATCGCTCTGAGTAGCAAGACCCAGAAGATAAGTCCACCCGCCGCTTTTAGCAGGGCGAGTAGGCCGAGATACAGCATGCCGGGTCCAATTGCCATGGCGCCGCCAGAAAGCACAAGTTGTAAGATGACAAACTTCAAGCAGCATAAGACATAGGCGAATAACAAGGTCGCGATATCGAGCGAGCCGAGCGATGGAATGATACGACGTAAAGGCGCGACAATGGGTTGCGTTGCTTTAACAATAAATTGCGAGAACGGATTATAGAAATCTGCGCGAGCCCACTGTAGCCAAATGCGCAGTAGAACCACCATGATGTAGAGGTCAAAAACCGTAGAGACCAGATAGGCGATTGAATTCATAGTTTACCTTTGTTTATTAATACTGATGTTTTGAGTCAACTCAAAACAGTTTTTCCATCTCTTGTGCACGAGTAACCGCAGCTTGCATTGCTTTGGCGACGGTGTCCGAGAGATGATGTTCGTTAAATGTGCGTATCGCTTCAGCGGTCGTGCCCCCTTTTGAGGTGACTTGTTCACGCAGCATCGATAGCGTTAATTCTGGGTTGGCTTTAACCATTTCGGCTGCACCAATCGCAGATTGTTGTACTAAAAGTCGCGCTGTGTCCGCATCCATACCTTGGCGAATCGCTTCTTGTTGCATCGCTTCCATAAACAAGAAGAAGTAAGCTGGGGCGCTGCCAGCGGCTGCGATAACCTGATTTATTTTGCTCTCCTGTTCAACCCAGCATACTTCTCCGACGGCACGCATTAACATATCGGCAAACTGTTGGTCTTGAGTAGGAATAGAGCTTTCTGCATACAAACCGCTCATTCCTTTGCCTAATAGCGACGGTGTATTGGGCATGACTCGAACTAGCTTGACCGCTTGTCCAAGGAACTGATTGTAACGCGCGGCGCTAATGCCTGCCGCGATGGTTATCACCAGTTTTGATGAAAAATCGAGAATTTGTAGCGGTTGGCAAACGGCTTCCATTAGTTGTGGCTTAACCGCGAGGACCACCACGTCGGCATCATTCGCCGCTTGCAAATTGTTATCTGTGGTCTGAATGCCAAATTTGTCTTCTAATGGCTGGCGCCGGGTGAGGCTTGGTGCGGTAGCGGTGATCTGTGAAGCCGGATAACCACTATTGCATAGCCCTGCAATAATTGCGCTTGCCATATTTCCTGCGCCAATAAATGCTATACGTTTGTGTTCCATGGTTAAGTTACCTATTTTCTCGGTTGCAACTGACGTTAATAATATGCATAACTCCGTTTTCAGAGTCGTATGTTTGCTAAGTTTAAAGGCACGAGATCACTTATTATTTAGCGCCATAATCGCGTGCGCCAAAAATGGCAGTGCCAATGCGTACCATGGTACTCCCTGCTGCAATCGCGGCGTCAATATCTCCACTCATGCCCATTGATAGGGTGTCTAGGTGAGGGTGATGGGGCTTTAATTGCGCGAACGCTTCTGCCAAGCTGTTAAATGCTCTCAATTGGCTATCATAGTCCTCGGCGCGTTCCGGGATCGACATCAACCCGCGTAAAACCAAATTAGGCATCGTGGCGATTTGCACGGCGAGTTCGACAACGCTGCTAACGTCAGTACCTGCCTTGCTGGCTTCACCGCTAGTATTGACCTGCAACAGTACATTTAATGCCGGCAGATTAGTGGGACGTTGCTCATTGAGTCGTCGTGCGACTTTTTCCCTATCAACAGAATGAACCCAGCCGAAGTGCTCTGCAATCAGTTTGGTCTTATTTGATTGAATGGGGCCGATAAAGTGCCAATTCAATTCATTCGCGTACGGTGTGGAAGAAAAATATTGTATTTTTTCTACGCCTTCCTGGACATAGTTTTCGCCAAATGCACGCTGTCCAGCTTCAATGGCTTCTTGAATGGCGCTAATTGGTTTGGTTTTACTGACTGCGAGCAGTTGCACTGAATCGGGGGCTCTGCCGCATTTTTGGGACGTTTGTTGTATCTGTTGGGTGATCTGCGCAATATTTTGTTTGATACTAACCATAAAATTTATTCTGCAGGAAAAGTGAATGGATATCACCGAATTATTGGACTTTAGTGTAAAACACCACGCCTCAGATCTGCACCTCTCAGCTGGCGTTCCGCCGATGATTCGTGTTGATGGCGACGTTAGAAAGTTAAGTCTACCAGAATTAACCCATGCAGAAGTTCATAAATTGGTCTTTGACATTATGAATGATGCACAACGCAAAGAATTCGAAGAAAAGTTAGAGTGCGATTTTTCATTTGCAGTGCCTAGCGTTGGTCGATTTAGGGTGAATGCGTTTCACCAAGCGCGAGGGGGGGCGGCGGTCTTTCGAACCATTCCTAATGACGTCCCAACACTCGAGTCAATCAATGCGCCTGATATATTTAGGAATATCAGTGAGCTGTCGTCTGGATTAGTACTAGTGACTGGCCCTACAGGGTCGGGTAAATCCACCACATTGGCGGCGATGGTCAACTATATTAATCAGCACTTTAATCGCCACATTCTCACTATCGAAGACCCAATTGAATTTATTCATCCAAGTCAGAAGTGCTTGATTAACCAACGTGAAGTTCACCGCGATACCCACAGCTTTAACGCAGCGCTGCGCTCAGCATTGCGTGAAGACCCCGATGTCATCTTGGTGGGAGAGTTACGTGACCAAGAGACGATCAGTTTGGCTTTGACTGCCGCAGAAACGGGCCATTTGGTTTTTGGTACGTTGCACACCAGTAGCGCGGCAAAAACCATCGACCGTATTATTGATGTTTTTCCGGGTAATGATAAGTCGATGGTTCGTTCTATGCTCTCGGAGTCACTGCGTGCCGTTATCTCACAAACCTTGATGAAGTGTACGTCGGGAGGGCGTGTTGCTGCGCATGAGATTATGTTAGCGACACCAGCAATCCGAAATTTGATCCGAGAAGATAAAGTGGCACAGATGTTCTCTATGATTCAGACGGGATCGAGTCAGGGGATGCAGACCATGGAGCAAGCGGCCAGATTGCTGGTGGCGCAAGGAATGGTTGAAGCTGAAGAGGCCAGGCGTAAAGCCAGCGGGTCAACTATCCAACTGGGATCAAGGTGATTACAGATGAAATTACATGATGTGTTGATGCAGATGGTGACGGTAAAGGCCTCTGATCTCTATATTACTGTTGATGCGCCGTGCTTGTTGAAGATTAATGGCAAGCTGACCCCTTACGGTGAGGCGCTGTCGCTCGCTGCGGTAAATATTCTGTTTAATAGCGTGATGAACGATGCTCGCCGCGAAGAGTTTTTCTCGACCAAAGAAGCGAACTTTGCCATTGTCCGTGACTTTGGCCGTTTCCGGGTTAGTGCTTTTTGGCAGCGAGATATGCCGGGGATGGTTATTCGGCGCATTGAAACCAATATTCCAACGTTTGCCGAGTTAACGTTACCATTAGAAATGCAGCATATGGTGATGGCGAAACGTGGATTGATTTTAGTTGTGGGTGCAACGGGCTCGGGGAAATCGACCTCGATGGCCGCCATGACAGGTTATCGTAATGGTAACTCGAGTGGACATATCCTTACCATTGAAGACCCAATTGAATTTGTTCATCAGCACAATAAATGCATTATCACCCAGCGTGAGGTGGGATTAGATACTGACAGTTATGAGATCGCATTGAAGAACTCGTTACGTCAGGCGCCTGACATGATCTTGATTGGTGAGATTCGTACCCGTGAAACCATGGAATACGCCATGATGTTTGCTGAAACAGGGCATCTATGTATGGCCACATTGCACGCCAATAATGCCAACCAAGCCCTAGAGCGGATTTTACATTTGGTGCCGAAAGAGCGGCGGGAGCAGTTCTTATTTGATCTGTCGTTAAACCTCAAATGTGTCTTGGCCCAGCAATTGGTACCCGATATGCGTGGCAGTGGGCGGCATGGCGCATTTGAGTTATTAATCAATACCCCGCGAGTCTCTGATCTTATTCGTCGCGGAGAACTGCATGAGTTGAAAGAAGTGATGCGCCGCGGCAAAGAACAAGGAATGCGCACCTTTGATCAAGCACTTTATGCGCTAGTAAGGGATGGTAAGATCGCCGAGCTTGAAGCATTGCATCATGCTGATTCAGAAAACGATTTACGCCTGATGATTAAGCTGGGAAGCAGTGATGACCAGCCGCTTGAACAACCTATGATGGGGAGTTTAAGTGGGGTAAGAATAGAGATGGATTAATCGACGTTAACAACTGAAACCGTTACTGCCCCTTAGCCTACCTAAGGGGCAGTGGTGTTTATGGGCGCTGAACAATACCCGCGAGTCGGTGCCAGTAGCCGTTGCAATCCACTTGTTGCAGTGTGGTGGATTGTCCTGCCTTGAATTCAGCGAGCGTATCCAGTGTATCTAGGCCTAAAGGTGAGAGACGCACGACATCGACTAACCCCTGCATGGTTGGAAGATCATTTTGAAGGTTGTAACAATAGCCTGATTGGGTTTGAATCCCATTCAGGGTAAATACAGCCTCACCTTCCTGACTGCTGACAGGGATGCCGTTAGGGTGATGAATACAGCAAGTTTGGCAATCATCTTTGCTGCGATTTTCGGCTCGAGCAGTAAAGCAACGTGCAGAGTAAGCGAGCGGTAAGTAACCATAGCCAAAGACTTCTGTCTTGAATTGATCACGAATGCCTAACTCGTCACACTGATTAAGGATATTGACGAGCCACTCACGGGATAGTTCGACAGGCATACACCAGCGGATCATCCCCTGTTTCGCAAAGATTTTGAGGGTTAAGGCGTTATAGGTGTTGATTGCCGGACCGACAATGAAGGGAATACGTGCCTGAGCGGCAAGGCCTATTCCGCTAATATCGTTTGCTTCAATCGCAAACTCGCCATTATCGATATACCGTTTAAGTACTTTTATTTCACTCTGAGCTTCAAGCAGGGCCATGGTCGATAGCACAACTTGTTTGCCGTTATCAGCGAGCATACGAGCGATGTTTAGCCAGTCTTGTGGTTTTACCTCGCGACGTTTTGAGCAAACGGTCTCGCCTAAATAGATGATATCTGCCTGACTGGCAGCCGCTTGTTGATAAAAAGTTTCAATATTAATTTGTGGCCAAAAGTAGAGGATTGGCCCAAGCGCGTATTGCATGCTCTCTCCTATTGCCAATGACGATGGTAAGCACCGAGTGTGGTTTGACTACCTTCTGAAATTTTGTCTAATGCCTGATTCCAAGCGGGATCAACCGTATATTGGGTTGGGTCGCGCTGATAACTGTCGATCGCGGCACGCCAAGTGCGGGTAACTTGTTCAACGTAGGCAGGACTGCGCTGACGCCCCTCAATTTTTACTGATGCAATATTAGCGGCGAATAACTCTGGCAGGATAGACAAGGTATTTAAACTAGTCGGCTCCTCCAGCGCGTGGTAACACTTATCGCCTGTTTGAAAACGCCCTTTGCATAGCGTGGGGTAGCCAGCAGTTTCGCCATGTTGATAACGATCAATCAAGATATTATTAAGGCGAGTTTCCATGCCGTTATCCGTCTCTTTCCAGCGAACATATTTGGCCGGTGAACAAGCGCCTACTGTGTTAGGGGACTCTCCCGTCAAGTAGGAGGAGAGATAGCAACGTCCTTCCGCCATAATACATAGACTTCCAAAAGCAAATACCTCTAGTTCAACGTCTGTTGTTCGTGCGAGTTGTTTCACCTGATGGATAGATAAGACCCGAGGCAGAACAACGCGCTTAACATTGAACTGGGTGTGGTAATAATCGATAGCAGCACTATTTGTGGCGGATGCTTGCACAGATAGGTGCAACTCAAGATCGGGATAGCGTTCAGCGGCATAACCCAGTAAGCCAATGTCAGCGACGATAAGCGCATCGACTCCCATCGCGACAGCATTATCTACTGCAGCCGTCCAACGGCTAAAACCATCTGGATGAGCAAACGTGTTTAAAGCCACATGCAGTTTACGCTGATGATCGCGAATGTATTGCACGGCTTTTTCCAGTTTACGACCTGAAAAGTTGAGTCCAGCAAAATGGCGGGCATTCGTATTATCTTTAAAACCGATATATACCGCATCGGCACCGTTATCGACGGCTGTTTTCAATGCGGGTAGATTACCGGCTGGGCAGAGTAGTTCCATTTATCAACATCCTGTTACTGCATTGTTACCGGATGGTAAATTACCTTTTATGAGTAAAGATTGATTTATAACAGTTTTTTGTCAATTAGACCCTATTTTGTCATCATAGTGTGAGAGGGGAGTCGCGCACTTTTTTTACCCTCAATGTGGTTAGCCATGCTGATTTAGCAGCAGCGTTTCAAACTCAGAAGCGGGCATTGGTTTGTAAAAGTAGAAGCCTTGAATGGCGTGACACTGGAGATTAGCTAATAGCGCAGCCTGTTCTTGTGTTTCAACCCCTTCAGCGACAATCTGCATATCCATCGATTTACCTAGGTGGATAATGCTTTCGATTAGCGTTGCTTGCTTTGGATAGGTATCTAAATCATGGATAAACGCCCGATCAATTTTCAGTTCATCTAAAGGGAAACGTGTCAGGTAAGCTAACGACGAGTAGCCAGTGCCAAAGTCATCAATAGATAAGGCAATACCAAACTTTTTGATAGCTTGTAACATTTGAATGGCATGTTCACTGTCGCTCATGACGGCACTTTCAGTGAGCTCAAAGGTAATATCATTGGGATTGATTTTTTCTTGTTTGAGTAAGCGCTCTACATCACGCAGCAGGTTTGGGTTGCTGAACTGCTGAGGGGAGAGGTTTATGGCAATTCGACCCGGGAGGATATTATTGCGGCGCCAGTTTTTAACTGCGCTGAAAACATCACGCATGACAAGTAAACCTAATTGTTCAATCAAACCTGAGCGCTCTGCTACCGGAATAAACTGCCCTGGGCTGATATACCCCTCCACCGGGTGCTTCCAACGTACAAGGGCTTCTGCACCACAGATAGTGAGGCTACGGGTATCAACCTTAGGTTGATACCATACTTCAAGAGCACGATTCTTAATGGCTTTTTGTAGTTCTATTTCTAGCCACAGCCGAATTCGTGCTTCTCGGCTCATTTGCATATCAAAACAGACATAGCGGTTACGGCCCCGTTGTTTTGCTTCGTACATGGCGGTGTCTGCATTTTGCATCAGGGCGCGAGCATCTTTACCGTGAACGGGGTACTGCACTATGCCAATAGAGCAAGCAAGGTGTTTGCTGAAATGGAGTAGGTCAAAAGGAGAGTTAATGAGATTAATGACTTCGCGTGATAACTGTTGTGCGGCTTGCTCATGTTCTGAAGAGCGCACAATGATGCCAAATTCGTCGCCGCCTAAATGACCGAGCACAGCACTGGCTGGAATGATTTTTTCTAAGCGGGTTGCGACCTCTTTGAGAACTCGATCGCCAATATGATGACCAAGGGAGTCATTAATGTTCTTAAAGTTATCAATATCCACATAGAGAATGCTAAGCGGCTGTTTTTTTGCAATTAACTGTTCTAATTGTTGGCTGAAACTGTGGCGATTAGTCAGCCCTGTTAGTGGATCATTGCTATTGTGAGAGATAATCGGCGATGCTTTCTGTTTCAGTTGAGACGTTGGGCATTCACGGATCTGAATAACTTGTGCTTGCGAGCCGAGCAAGGTGGTAGAGCTTGAGGTGATTTTGAGTAAACGCTGCTTTTTAACATGAGGAGAGGTTTGGCACAGTAAAGTTTCGCCAGTTTTTAGTTGGTTAATCTGACTACCAAGTATTTTGTGCTGATGTAAATCTAATAAAAGGCGGCTCAGATCTCGCCCTTGAATGTCATTAATGCTTTTAAAACCAAGCAGTTGAGCGGCTCGCTGGTTAGCCCGTAAAATATGTTTATTGTCGATAAAACAGATCCCATCGGATGAGAGCTGAGTCAGCACCTTGATCTGGTTTTCAGCTTCTTCGAGTGAGCTGACCAATATTTGTCGTTCAGATGAATCAACGCCATGCAGCACAATAGATGGAGAACTGCGTTCTGGGGGCTGTATTGCAGAAATGCTGAAATAGTAACTGACTTCACTGTGGCTGCTTTTAAAGGTGATTTCAGTTTCAACTCGTTCGCCTTGTAGCGCGCGATCATAATAAGGGGCGAGGGATTGGTAGTAGTGTTCGCCAAGAGCATGGCGATCACTTTTACCAATTAGCTCTTCGCGACTATAGCCACTGATCTCACTGTAGCGGCTATTAACTAGCTGATAATTATGGTTGTTATCAAGAACCGCAAACAGAAACGGGCTGTTATCTGTCAATAAAGGAAACCAGTGAGCAAGTTGTTCTGAAGGCATGCACTACATCATTATTGTGTTGGAAAAAGGAGATATCGACACTTTATCGATATTGTTATTGATAGCAATACCCAATTCAGTCAACGGGGATGATGAAGAGATAATATTTGTCTGTTTTTTGATATAAACCTGTGTAATTAATGCAAGAAAGCCGTTACGCTTGCATTTAATGTCTCGTTATTTTTAGGAGCAATTGTGATTCGTCAGTTACACCATAATTTGGTTACTCAGGGCCCAAGTTGGTTGCGTTTTCCCGCCAAGTTGACTCCATTCTCCGTTAAACGGGCGTTATTGCTGAACACATTAAAAACTGTGTGTCGTGAAGCGCTAGATGATGGCGAGTTTGAATTTTTGCGCCATCGTTGGTTGCGTATTAGCGTTACCGATTTGGCGCTGGAAGCGTTTATCAGTTTTGACGATGATAGCTTGGTTGTGGCTCAAGCGTGTGAACGCGTTGACGCGAGTTTTAGTGCTGATGCCAATGATCTTATTTTGATTGCTGCACGGCGAGAAGACCCCGATACACTCTTTTTCCAGCGTCGATTAAACATAGAAGGCGATACTGAACTCGGTTTAGAAGTGAAGAATTTGATGGATGGCATCGACTGGTCGGCATTGCCAGCACCTTTGCTAGGGGCTTTATCTAAGTTTGCCGATTTTATTGAAGCGGGCCTATCTGCCGGAGCCGAGGTACAGCATGTTGATCAGAACTGAAAACCCGACTGACACTTTCGGCGTTGATGCCCTATTGAAGGAGGCATTTCCTTCAGAGGCAGAAGCTAACTTGGTGATGGCTCTGCGTGAAAACGGCAAACGCACCCTCTCTTTTGTCGCATGCGACGATGAAGGCGCAGTGATTGGTTATATCTTATTTAGCCCTTTGCAAGTCGATGGTGAAGAGTCGAATTGGCAAGGGTTGGCCCCGTTGGCGGTCTCTCCCGAGTATCAAGGTCAGGGCGTTGCATCCGCATTAATGCGTGAGTCTTTTGCTTCATTGTCGGAGCTTGGCTATCCCGTTGTTGCCGTGCTAGGTGATCCCAAGCATTACCGTTCTATGGGGTTCGAAACGGCATCTGCGCATGGATTTAGCTGTCGCTGGCCAGTTCCCGACGACTGTTTTATGATCTGTGAACTTAATGCTGGCGAATTAAAGCAGCGTCAAGGCCGAATTGAATACAGCGATGAATTTAATCAGTTGTAGGCAGGATGGTTGTCAGCAGAGACTGGGCGGAGTAGTATCGCGCTCTAATTTTAGCTAAAGAGGCAGCGATGACGTTAACGGCAGATCAGCGATTAACAGCGATGGGGTTACAACGCTGGCAGCTCCGCCATCCGCATTACTATTCTCAATATCGACCGACATTGATTGACCTACCCGCGTCATGTCGGTTGCTATTTGTCTGTGATGAACCATTGAATGAGCATGACGGATGGTTGTTTGGGCGTATTTTGGCGAGCATGAAACTGTCACCAGAGCAGGCACTACAACTCAGTAGCCAAGCACTCGAGCAATTGGGTGAGCATCAGTTAACGTGGTGCTGGTTTGCAGGGTGTAGTGGAACGGCGCCAGCTGGCGTGAATGTGCTTACATCGGTCTCTTTGGCGCAAATGGCTCAACAGCCTGCGCATAAAAAGCAACTTTGGCAACAGATATGTGGTTATGAAAAGTAGTATTGTCCCTCTGGAAAGTGTTGATTTAGATTGCGTATGGGCGATTGAGCAACAAGCGCATGCCTACCCATGGTCTGAGGCGATGATTCGCAAAGCCCCAGCTAAAATTGGTTTTAATCGCGGTCTTGTCGTTGATGGCGAATTGGTGGGGTATTTTTATGCGCAGCACGTCGCGGGTGAAGCAACCTTGTTAAACGTGGCTGTGGCACCAACACACCAAGGCAAAGGCTATGGCTCTGAACTGGTACGTGCGTTTCTTGATGAAAGCGAAGCACTTGGTGGTGAAGAAGCATGGCTAGAAGTTCGAGCGTCAAACCTTGCCGCTTATCACCTCTATGAAAAGCTCGGCTTCAACGAAATAAACCGTCGCGCCGACTATTATCCAGGTAAAAATGGTCGTGAAGATGCACTGGTTATGACCTGTTTTATCGATAATCCCTTTAGCTAAAAAGCGCACATCTTGCTGGTGAAGCGAATTCTAATTTGAGTCTGGCGCTAAATTCAGCGAAAATAGCGCCCAATCGTTGAATTCGCCCAGCCACGATACCGTCGTGGTCATACTTAACCAAGAAGAAAAGTCCATGTCAGAGTTCCTGCAACACGTCAATAAGCGACGTACGTTTGCCATTATCTCGCACCCCGATGCGGGTAAAACCACCATTACTGAAAAAGTACTGTTATTCGGAAACGCGATCCAAAAAGCCGGTACCGTTAAAGGCCGTGGTTCTAACCAGCATGCAAAATCTGACTGGATGGAAATGGAAAAAGAGCGTGGTATCTCGGTGACCACCTCGGTGATGCAGTTCCCTTACAATAATTGTTTGGTCAACCTACTCGATACCCCGGGACACGAAGATTTCTCGGAAGATACTTACCGTACGCTAACCGCTGTCGACTCTTGCCTGATGGTGATCGATGCAGCAAAAGGTGTCGAGGATCGAACGCGTAAACTGATGGAAGTCACCCGTTTGCGTGACACGCCGATCGTTACCTTTATGAACAAACTTGACCGCGATGTCCGTGATCCAATGGAAGTGTTGGATGAAGTAGAAAGTGAGTTGGGAATGGCATGTGCGCCAATCTCATGGCCGATTGGCTGCGGTAAAGAGTTTAAAGGTGTTTACCATATTCACCGTGACGAGACGATTTTGTATGAGTCGGGCCATGGCCATGAAATTCAAGAAGTACGTATCATTAAAGGTTTAGATAACCCTGAGCTTGATGTTGCAGTGGGAGAAGATCTTGCCGAAAGTGTGCGTGAAGAGCTTGAACTCGTTATGGGAGCTTGCCCAGAGTTTGATTTAGATCTTTTCCTTGCGGGTGAGCTAACACCGGTCTACTTCGGTACGGCATTGGGCAACTTTGGTGTTGACCATATGCTAGATGGTTTGACTAAGTGGGCACCAGCGCCACAAACTCGCCAAGCGAATGAGCGTGATGTTGAGGCGAGCGAAGAGAAGTTCTCTGGCTTTGTGTTTAAAATTCAAGCCAACATGGATCCAAAGCACCGTGACCGTATTGCATTCATGCGTATTGTTTCCGGTACGTATAAGCAAGGCATGAAAATGAATCATGTCCGCTTAGGTAAGCAAGTGAGTATTTCAGATGCGGTGACCTTCATGGCTGGCGACCGCTCACGCGCAGACAATGCGTATGCAGGGGATATTATCGGTCTGCATAACCACGGCACGATTCAAATTGGTGATACGTTTACTCAAGGTGAAAGCTTGAAGTTTGCCGGTATTCCTAACTTTGCACCGGAATTGTTCCGCCGTATTCGCCTTCGTGACCCACTAAAGCAAAAGCAGCTATTGAAAGGTTTAGTGCAGTTGTCTGAAGAGGGAGCAGTACAGGTGTTCCGTCCACTACAAAACAACGACTTGATTGTTGGCGCGGTGGGTGTTCTTCAGTTCGATGTTGTTGTTGCGCGTCTTAAAGCTGAATACAACGTGGAAGCCATATATGAAGGCGTAAACGTTGCAACAGCACGTTGGGTAGAGTGTGGCGATGCTAAGAAACTGGATGAGTTTCAGCGTAAAAACCAATCTAACCTTGCGTTGGATGGTGGCGACAACCTAACTTATATTGCACCGACCATGGTTAACTTGAACTTGGCTTCTGAGCGCTTCCCTGAGGTTAACTTCCGTGCGACTCGCGAGCACTAATCACAATAGCGTTTAAATGTCGAAAGAGTCACCCTTTGGGTGACTCTTTTCATATCATGAGTAAGTTGGACTAAATTATAAGTCAGTAAGTGTTGACGAGTGAGGGCTCAAGGTGTTGATTGACACCCACTGTCATTTAGATTTTGCCGTTTTCTCTGATATTGAGAAGCAGATAGCGCTAGCGTCACAGGTGGGCGTGGAGAAAATCATCATCCCCGCAATTGGTCAGCAAAACTGGCTGCGCCTCGCTCAGTTAGCCGAGCAGTATCCCCAGATCTACTTTGCGCTGGGGGTACATCCCGTATTTTTAGCCCAGCAGCCGCATGATGTGATAGAGCAATTGACCCATGCCTTAGCGATACGTGGCGCTCAATGTGTTGCTATCGGCGAGTGTGGTCTGGATTTTGTTGCAGCGACCTCGGCAGACTTACGCCATCGGCAACATGAGGCTCTTGAGTATCAATTGATGCTGGCGGATCAATGCCAATTGCCTGTTATTTTGCACTGTCGTAAAGCGTTTAATGAACTTGTTCGACAGTTAAAAAATACGCCGTCTAAGTATGGTGGGGTCTATCATGCGTTCAGCGGTAGTTATCAGCAAGCGTGCCAGTTGATCGATCTAGGATTAAAGCTAGGTGTAGGTGGCACCATAACTTATCCGCGAGCAGCGAAAACCCGTGATGCGATAAGTAAAATTCCGATTGAATCGATGGTGCTTGAAACGGATGCACCCGATATGCCGCTTTATGGTCAACAAGGAGCGCCTAACCACCCACGTCACTTGCCTGCTATATTGTCCGAGCTGGCCCAATTAAAAGGGCAGAGTAAAGAGGAATTGATGCCTGTTCTCTATCGAACGAGTGCGCAATTATTTGCTGTGTGAATGTTCTTGCTCTATATTTCTCGCAAACGTTTGCGCGGAACGTTTGCGTATCTCTGTGTAATTAGTGTGAGCTGGATCACATACCTATACCGTGTTGCACGACTATTGCTTTTAAAAGTGTGATGACAGCATTACTTTATTGCCGCGCGCATCAGTATAATGCGCCTAACTCTTTTTGAGCTAAAACTGTCGAGACGCCAAATTTTTTAGGAACCCCTTAACTATGAGTCTGATCATGAGTCTGGTTGGGATGGTGGTACTGCTATCAATCGCTGTATTACTATCTGATAACCGTAAAGCAATTAATTTGCGTACCGTTGGTGGTGCGTTTGCAATCCAGTTTATGCTGGGCGGATTTATCTTGTTTGTCCCTTGGGGCCAACGTATGCTGAAAAGCATTTCAGATGGCGTATCAAGCGTTATCAATTATGGTAACAGCGGTACCGAGTTCCTATTCGGCGGCCTAGTGTCGAACACCATGTTTGAAGTATTCGGCGGTGGTGGCTTCATTTTCGCTTTCCGTGTACTACCAACTCTGATCTTCTTCTCTGCACTGATTTCTGTTTTGTACTACATCGGTGCAATGCAGTGGGTAATTAAAATCCTTGGTGGCGCACTACAAAAAGCACTAGGTACATCACGTGCTGAGTCAATGTCTGCTGCGGCAAACATCTTTGTTGGTCAAACTGAAGCACCTTTGGTTGTTAGCCCATTCGTTCCTAAGATGACTCAGTCTGAGCTATTTGCGGTAATGTGTGGTGGTCTAGCTTCTATCGCTGGTGGTGTAATGGCGGGTTACGCTTCAATGGGCGTGCCAATTGAGTACCTAGTTGCTGCATCTTTCATGGCAGCACCAGGTGGTCTACTTTTCGCTAAAATCATCAAGCCAGAAACTGACGAGCCAATCGAGCAACTGCACGATATCGACGGTGATGACAGCAGCAAGCCAGCAAACGTTATTGATGCAGCAGCAAGCGGCGCAGCTTCAGGCCTGCAACTAGCACTAAACGTTGGTGCAATGCTTATCGCGTTTATCGGTCTGATTGCTCTAGCAAACGGCATTATCGGTGGCATCGGTGGTTGGGTTGGTCTTCCTAACCTAACGCTAGAAGGTATTCTAGGTCTAATCTTTGCTCCTCTAGCTTGGTTGATCGGTGTTCCTTGGGCGGAAGCAACCATCGCTGGTGAGTTCATTGGTTTGAAGACCGTTGCGAACGAATTTGTTGCTTATGCAGGTTTTGCTGAGTACCTAGGTGATGCAGCGCCAGTTGCTCTTTCTGAGAAGACAAAAGCAATCATCTCATTCGCTCTATGTGGTTTTGCTAACCTATCGTCAATCGCTATCCTTCTAGGTGGCCTTGGTAGCCTAGCGCCTAAGCGCCGTGGTGACATTGCACGCATGGGTGTGAAAGCTATCGTCGCTGGTACATTGTCTAACTTGATGGCAGCAACCATTGCTGGTTTCTTCCTAACATTAGCATTGTAAAAGCACACAGCTTTTAGATTAAACGCCACAGCTTGCTGTGGCGTTTGTTGTTTTAGGGCGAGAAAATTAGCTGACTTTGCCTTGTTGATGCAAAACGTTTGCTTTCTTCCTCTATGCAACGACGCGTAATTTTTCACGCTATGTAACGTCTTTTTTTCACCTCTCGCTCGAAACTCAACGTCTACACTATGAGGGCTTAGTAGAGAAAAGGTGAATGAAGATGCAAGAAGTTATTTTGGCATTAATTGCTGGATTTGTTGTTGGGGTTCTGTTTTCGGCGATAAAGTTACCCATCCCTGCTCCGCCTGTATTGTCAGGTGTGATGGGCATATTTGGTGTTTATGCTGGCGGAATGGCTTATCAATGGATCATAGAACGCTTTTTTTCCTGAGCAACGATTGGTGCACAGGGGAAAAACTCATGCCTCTGCTGGAAACAGTTCAGCCATAGAGAGACGGCAGAGGGCTTGATACACTGGCTGAGAAAACGGTGGCTCAGATGGCCACTGTAGCGAAACTAACCATCACTAGGTTGTTAGTATTCGTGCGGTAAACAAGGATGTTAATTAGCCGAAGGCTAAGTCTTCAAGGAACCAAGCCCGCTCATTCTGGTTATAAAGCCAGACCGTCATGCAACTGACGGAAAAAAGAGCTGTATACATAATTACTTGGTAGAACGTATTAGGACTGGAGATAGTCATGAGCGAATTAAAAGTAGCTGCACTGCGTGCACTAAAATTAATGGATTTAACCACACTGAATGATGATGACACTGATCAAAAAGTGATTGAATTGTGCCACAGTGCAAAAAGCCCGGTAGGCAATACCGCTGCTATTTGTATTTACCCTCGCTTTATTCCTATTGCAAAGAAGACCCTGCGCGAGCAAGGAACACCGGATGTGAAGATCGCAACCGTTACTAACTTCCCTCACGGTAACGACGATATTGAGATCGCCGTTGCAGAAACTAAGGCGGCAGTAGCTTACGGTGCCGATGAAGTTGATGTTGTTTTCCCTTATCGCGCACTGATTGCAGGTAACGAAAACGTTGGCTTTGAGCTAGTGAAGCAATGTAAACAAGCGTGTGGTGAGATTACGCTAAAAGTGATCATCGAAACTGGTGAGCTAAAAGAAGAGGCGTTAATCCGTAAAGCCTCTGAGATTTCAATTAATGCAGGCGCTGATTTCATCAAAACCTCAACCGGTAAAGTGCCAGTGAATGCAACCCCTGAATCCGCTGAGATCATGCTTAATGTGATTAAAGAGATGGGTGTGGCTGAGCGTGTTGGCTTTAAGCCTGCAGGTGGTGTGCGTACGGCAGAAGATGCATCTGAATACCTAGCAATGGCTGATCGCATTCTAGGAGCTGAGTGGGCTGATGCAGCACACTACCGCTTTGGTGCGTCAAGCTTGTTGGCAAACTTGCTACATACTCTAGGTGAAGGCGAAGAAGCGGCGCAAGGCGGCTACTAATCATAACGATGGCGCTGCAGTAAAAGTAGCGCCATATTTGTTTAATTTAGCGTCTTTACTTTGAGGGGATATAGGTATGTTTTTACCGCAGGAAATTATCCGCAAAAAGCGTGATAACATTGAGTTAACGCGTGAAGAAATCAACTTCTTTATTCAAGGCATTGCCACTGATACTGTATCAGAAGGGCAAATTGCCGCATTCGCCATGGCGGTGTTTTTTAATGACATGACAATGGATGAGCGCGTGGCATTAACGTGTGCAATGCGTGACTCAGGGACCGTTTTGGACTGGTCTCACATGAATTTTGGCGGCCCGATTGTTGATAAGCACTCAACGGGCGGTGTGGGTGATGTTACCTCTTTAATGCTCGGCCCTATGGTCGCAGCATGTGGCGGCTTCGTGCCGATGATTTCAGGACGGGGTTTAGGCCACACTGGCGGTACGCTAGATAAGCTTGAATCGATTCCAGGTTATAACATCACACCGGACAACCAAGTCTTTGGTCAAGTGACTAAAGAGGCTGGCGTCGCAATTATCGGTCAGACGGGTGACTTGGCACCTGCAGACAAGCGCGTTTATGCGACCCGCGATGTGACTGCAACCGTTGATAACATTTCATTGATTACTGCGTCTATCCTATCTAAGAAACTGGCCGCGGGGCTAGAGTCTCTTGTGATGGACGTTAAAGTCGGCTCTGGCGCCTTTATGCCAACTTATGAGGCATCTGAAGAGTTGGCACGAGCGATTGTTGCTGTTGCGAACGGTGCCGGCACCAAGACGACGGCACTACTTACTGACATGAACCAAGTGCTGGCATCCAGCGCCGGTAATGCGTTAGAAGTACGCGAAGCGGTGCGCTTCCTGACTGGCGAGGGGGAAAGAAACCCGCGCTTGTATGAAGTAACGATGGCGCTATGCGTAGACATGTTACTGAATGCAAAACTAGCGAGCACGGAAGAAGAAGCGCGTGATAAGTTGAATGCTGTACTGGCAAACGGCAGTGCTGCTGAGCGTTTCGGTAAAATGGTGGCAGGCCTTGGTGGTCCAACCGATTTCGTGGAAAACTACGATAATTACCTCACCAATGCAGGCGTCATTAAACCAGTTTATGCGACCGAGTCTGGGATTGTAACTGCGATGGATACACGCGCATTAGGTATGGCTGTTGTTGGTATGGGTGGTGGTCGTCGTGTGGCCTCTGACAGTATCGACTATAGTGTGGGTTTAGCAGAGATGATTCGTCTTGGCGATAAAGCTGGCCAAGATCAACCATTGGCTGTCGTTCACGCTAACAGTGAAGAACAGTGGCAACAAGCAGCGGCGGAAGTTCGTGCTGCGGTTAAAATTGGCAATGATGCGTATCAAGCGACGCCTGAGGTTTATCGACGTATAACTCCGCAGGATGTATAAGGTAAATCATATGAAACGTGCAATTATTTGTGTTCTTGACTCATTTGGCATTGGTGCCACCGCCGATGCTGATAAGTTTGGTGATGTGGGCTCAGATACTTTAGGCCATATCGCTGAGCAGTGTGCTCAGGGGCTTGCTGATAACGGTAATCGCCAAGGTAAGCTAACGCTGCCAAACCTGTCCAAGTTCGGTCTTGGTTTGGCTGCGCAAGAGTCAACAGGGAGCTTTCCCGTCGGTCTTGATGAGAATGCTGAGATCGTTGCAGCGTATGGCCATGCAGCAGAGCTCTCTTCAGGCAAAGATACGCCTTCTGGGCACTGGGAAATGGCGGGTGTTCCTGTTCTGTTTGAATGGGGTTATTTCACCGATAAAACTAACAGCTTCCCTACCGAATTGCTTGACCGTATCGTTAAGCGTGCCAATCTTCCAGGTTATTTAGGTGACTGCCATGCATCAGGAACGCAAGTTCTCGATGACTTAGGTGAAGAGCACATGAAAACCGGTAAGCCGATTTTCTATACGTCAGCAGACTCCGTGTTCCAAATCGCTTGTCATGAAGAGACCTACGGTCTAGATAACTTGCTTGCGTTGTGTCAACTGGTGCGCGAAGAGCTAGATGGATATAACATTGGTCGTGTTATTGCGCGTCCATTTACCGGCAGTGGCGCAGGTCAGTTTGAGCGGACGGGGAATCGTCGCGATTACTCAGTAGAGCCGCCAGCGGAAACCGTACTGCAAAAATTGGTCGATGAGAAAAATGGCGAAGTGATCTCAATTGGTAAGATTGCTGATATCTATGCCAACTGCGGGATCACTCAAAAGGTCAAAGCAACGGGGATTCCAGCTCTGTTTGATGCGACGCTTAATCAGCTAGACACGGCACCAAGCAACAGCTTAATCTTCACCAACTTTGTTGATTTTGACTCAGCTTATGGCCACCGCCGCGATGTAGCGGGCTATGCCGCTGCACTTGAGTATTTTGATCAGCGCTTGCCTGAACTCATGGCGAAAATGGGTGAAGACGATATTTTGATCTTAACCGCTGATCACGGCTGTGATCCGACGTGGCAAGGGACAGATCACACACGCGAACACATCCCAGTGTTAGTGTATGGTCATGGTGTTAAAGCGGGTTCTTTAGGACGCCGAGACACATTTGCTGACATCGGTCAGAGCTTAGCAAACTATTTTGAAACAACAGCGATGGACTACGGTAAGTCTTTCCTGTAACTCCAATAACAAGATAAAGGATAAAAGAATGGCAACTCCTCATATTAATGCTGAAATGGGTGATTTTGCAGACGTAGTTCTGATGCCGGGTGATCCACTACGTGCAAAGTACATTGCAGACACTTTCCTTGATGACGCTGTTCAGGTGTGTGACGTACGTAATATGTATGGCTACACTGGCACATATAAAGGTCGCCGTATCTCTGTTATGGGCCATGGTATGGGTATCCCATCATGCTCTATCTATGTGACGGAACTGATTAAAGACTTCGGCGTGAAGAAAGTGATCCGTGTCGGTAGCTGTGGCGCTGTTCGTGATGACGTAAAATTGCGTGATGTTGTGATTGGTATGGGCGCATCGACTGATGCAAAAATCAACCGTACTCGTTTCCATGGTCACGATTTTGCTGCGTTGGCAGATTTCGACATGGTTCGTAACGCTGCAGATGCCGCGAAGGCAAAAGGCATTCCAGTGAAAGTGGGTAACCTTTTCTCGGCTGACTTGTTCTACTCGCCAGAGCCTGAATTATTCAACACCATGGATAAGTACGGCATTCTAGGTGTAGAAATGGAAGCGGCGGGTATCTACGGTGTTGCGGCTGAATTCGGTGCGAAAGCACTAACCATTTGTACCGTATCTGACCACATCCTCCGCGGTGAGCAAACCACTTCTGAAGAGCGTCAAACGACATTCAATGAGATGATGGAAATTGCATTAGAGTCAGTACTACTTGGTGATGCAGAAGAAGCGTAATTACGTTTTTGCCATCTCCCTATTTGCTGAATAGGGGGCGCAAGTCTAATCAACTAAGTTGAAGCGTTAAGCAGTGGCGAAAGCCACTGCTTTTTTTATGGGCGTTATTTGGTTTCATGTCGCCAGATTTAATCCACAATGAGCCATTGCTGAGATAGCCAATAGTATGGGCTACCCTGACGGTGTGGTGCTGTACAGTTAACGCGATGGCGACCAGTCGAGAGGGCGTCTGGCGGAGTGACAGTCAGCGAGTGGCTGGAGTGCCACTCTACCTCGATAGCAGTGCCATTAAGGTAACACTGTAAGTGTGGGTAGTGGGCCACACTGGATGGGTCTAGTGTCAGTGTCATACTTGGCCGACGCTTGCGTGTAAGTGGGTCGGGTAATTGGGCGTAATCGACGGCTAATGGATGGGCGGATATTTTGTGTCGTAATGACGTAATACCAGCGTAGTGGCCAGATGCGTTAAAGCGCGGTAAGGCCTGCCAATCACTGTGCTTCCCAATGCTGCCTGATTGCTGACCAAAGGCGATATAGCCTTGTGCGTTTAGCCACTGCTTTAATTCAAGGTTATATTCACCATAAGGGTAGGCAAACAACTTCGGTGCGTAACCAATTTCATCATCAATGCGCTGTTGAGCACGGGTGATATTGTTTTGCGCTTGTGATAACCACTGTGGGTCATCCAGCGCTTGTCGAACGAGGTAGGCGTGGTCAGTAGTGTGATTGGCAATGGTGACGCCATTCTCTGCCATGGCTTTAAGCTGGGCCCAACTGCAGTAACCCGGATAGTTGTTGTCGATGGGATCAGTGGTGACAAACACCGTAAACGGCAAATTACGGCGCTTTAGTTCTGGGTAAACTCTATCGCAGACCGATGCAAAGCCATCATCAAAGGTAAGCGCCAGGCTTTTTGCTGGCAATGACTCGCCAGCCTGCAACGCCTCTAATGCACGGTCTAAGGCAACGATCTGGTAACCTTGCTGCTCAAAATGATCTAATTGGGCGTAAAACTGTGCCTCACGGGTTGAGGTAGAGTGAGGGGTGTCATCAGCAATATGGTGATAGATTAATATATTGAGTGGCTGTGCGGCGACTGTGGCAGTAAGTATTAGCCAAAGCAACATGATGATAGAAAAATTACGAAAAAATGGTGTCATGATGTTTGATTTATTGTGCGAGTAGGAAGCACGAAAGCGCGCTCTAAAAGGTAGGGGTATTGTAGCGCTTTTTGTCTCCCCAACGTCAGCAAAGTGTCAGTGTGAGATATAGGCGAGTTTGACGAGGCTTTAAGACGTAGGTAAGAATTTTACCTACGCCATGAATAACGGATTATTTTTTATTTGAGGTGAGCAGATATTGAAAGCGGCGAATATCACGGCGTTGCCCAAAGGTGAGGGCGAGAAGTAGCCCCATAAACATCGCGCCCAAAACGAGCCCTCTGACGGTATTGATCATTTTGTCTGCTTGATTGTTCGCAACGGCATTAATATTGGCTTGTTCAATCGTGAGACGCAAAAAGCCCACGACCTGCTTCTGATAAAGAATAGGTTCCACCACTTGTTGTCGACCAAGGCTAGCCATAGCTAAGGGGGTATTTAACCCGAGTGTTTGACTCAGTGGCATTGCATTTGGTGAGCGTGCAATGGTCACCCCTTCAAGATCGTAGAGCGTTGCATCAAGAATAAGAGGCTCTTCACTGAGTTGCAAAATAAGCGCTTCCAGCGCTTGCTGGTTACTTTGGGCAATCGATGGGGCGGCTGACTTTGCTGCTTGACGTATGACCAGACGTGTCAGGGTGTGTGTTTGTTGGCTGATAATCTGATTGTTTTGAATGGTAATCTGCGAACCATATTCGAGCATTAACACCAAGCCTCCAAAACAGAAGGCCAAGATCAGGAGTTGCCACAAATGCTTTAAACGGTTTCTTAATAAGCTCTTCATTATTCTTGTGCTGAAATTATCTGCAAATTACTATACATTGTTTGGCATCAGCCGATGTGATTTGCAAGGTCGATCACAAAAAATCGGGATCAACCGTATGGGTAATGGACTAATAGTGATGCCAGCTTGGGAAAAAAGCAAGTCGCGTGACTTTATCAAAGGAAACAGAGTATGAATGGATTCGCACCCTGGAAAATTAGAAAACACACCGGATTGCTATCGCGCTTTCCTTCGCAGCGAGGAACCTCTCGATACGCACTATCTGGGCCGAGTTGGCTTCTCTTTGGTCCTTATTTACTCCCCGCACACCTAGATGATGTCGCGGCATTTACTGGTGAACAGCCGCACGTATTATGCAGTTGGCAAGTGGGGCGGTATGAGGTCTTATTGCTATCGGGAGAATTAACCGCAGAGGTCGCCACCATTGTTGATGCAATGGGACTTGATTGTGCCACTTTGAGCGATCTTCCAGACCTATCTGAGCCGGGTTTGGCACTATTTGATATGGACTCAACGGCGATTAAAATTGAGTGCATTGATGAAATCGCCCGTTTAGCCGGTGTGGGGGAAGAGGTTGCAGCAGTTACTGAGCGTGCAATGCAAGGGGAGTTAGATTTCGAGCAAAGTTTGCGTCAACGTGTCGCAACCTTAGCTGGAGCAGATGCCGCGATATTGGGTCAGGTCCGCTCCCGTTTACCCTTGATGCCAGGAATGGGTGGGCTGGCAGCCACCTTGCATCACTGTGGTTGGCGAGTGGCAGTGGCGTCTGGTGGTTTCACCCATTTTTCTGACCACCTTAAAGAGATGCTACAACTTGATTATGCCGAATCTAATCAACTTGAAGTGAAAAATGGCAAGCTGACAGGGCAAGTGTTAGGCCGTGTGGTTGATGCACAGCGAAAAGCCGATGTCTTGCATGAACTTGCTGATACCTATGACCTTCCGCGTTATAATACCATCGCCGTTGGTGATGGGGCTAACGATTTGGTGATGATGCAGGCGGCAGGGTTAGGGGTTGCTTACCATGCTAAGCCGCGTGTTGTCGCGCAGGCTCAGCAAGCGGTTCGGCACAGCGACTTAACTGGAGTGATGTGCATACTTTCGGCGTCACTGTTACCACAACGATTGAGTTGGCGTACCCTCTAACCTCAAGTCCAAGCTCTACCTGAAAGCACTAACGTGAATTTAGGTGGAGCCGGGTTAACACCTCTTCACTAATATCAACGATCTCCCCACAGCCCATTAGAGCGTTGAATTCATTTTCAAGCTGTTGTGCACGGTGCAAGGTTTGTCTCGATAACTCAGTTAAGAGATCGCTGGTCAGTAACGTGAGTGCGCTTTTCATTGGTACAGCACTGATGCGCAATGCGATAAACCCTCCAGCCTTTTGTGCTTGTTGAATGAACTCGATGCGTTGTTCAATGGAGTTAAACGCAGTGGCAAGTTTGACATGGCTGCTGACAATTTCACCATCTTGCTTATCTAAGTGAAGGTAAATGTCATTGCTGCGACTACGTACTGGTTCAATAAAGCGCAATGGGTCGGTTAATAATGGCTTAATGTACCCTTTGAATAGGGGATCTAAGTTGTAATGTTCAGCATTGCCGCCAGCAGACAGGCTAAGTTCAGCGATCTTTTTGCCTAAGCCCCGTAGCGGTAAATTATGTCCAATGGCGCGTAAATTTAAGCGATGTTGTGCTCGTTCTGCAAAAAATGGTAAACAAGATAAGCGGCTGAGTAATGCTTGATATAACGCAAGCAGCAGCGTTTTATGGCTAATGTTTTCTTCAATAAGCTGCAGCTTGTCGTGATTTTTTTCTAATAATCGCGCTAAAAAGCGGATGCCTTTATGGGCATCATCCAAGGTAGCGAGTGTCATGCTGCGCCCATCTCGAGAAATGCGTACGCATCGATAAGGTACTTTATGCAGTAGGTTACCAGCACTGCTTTTGCTTAGTTCCGTCAATGAAACTCGTACTTTCTCATCGCGAGTGAGTGCGATAGGGTGCGGCAAAACAATATTGATTCCTTGTGAAGAGATATCAGCAGTGTGAGTTTTTAGGCTTTGATTATCTGCATAATGTAGCGTCAGCGCTGTTCTAAACTGGTAACGATGTTCACCACGTTGAGGACGTGGGTCAAAGTAGCGACATAGATCTTGGCTAAGCGTCTCGCGAGGGTGAAGATAACGGTTAAGTGCTTTGGCACCGATGGTCGGTTTTGCCGTGGCCTGATAATCTTGTTGCCCTTGCGTTGTGGTCAGATCTTCGATCATGGCAACATGACTCAGGCGGGTAAATTCACCGTTAAGATCTGGCGCGACACTATCCATCCGTTGGTAATCCTGCTCAAGCAGTGGATAAACAGATACACGAAAAACGCGCCAACTTGGGCGTTTAGAGCCAAGTAACCAGAACAGACGACGTTGTTCACTATCCATTTCTGACAACGCAGCAGAATAAAAAAAATGTTTGCTGTTGTGCGTATGAGCAAAGCTATAAATCAACGTACTGCTTTGAGTTAACCCTGGCTTACCTAGCAGCTTCATCCGTTGTGGGCTGAGCAGATGCTGCAATACGGGCAGATTGCGCTCATCATGCCAATATTGCCAAATGTGCTGGTTTTGGGTGGTCAATAAAATATGTGCAATGTCTTGTTGTGCAAGGTAGACAGGCAACGTCGTGGTGTGTTTCAGGTAGCAGTTTTCGTAGCCGCGCGTGCGAGCTTGATGGGCGATATCATCGATGTTTCTTTTTAATCGAGATGCCGTTTTTTCGGTTACCTTATCAATCGCGAGCCGGATTATATCCATTCCTTGGAGTGCCTTTACCCGTAACCAACACTCCCCATCATTGTCACATGGGTCGATGCCTAAGATTCGATAGGGAATGCCTTCGGCAAGATCCGCTTGTGCTGCGCTTTGTGCTAGCTTGGGAAAGGTAACAGTAACCGTTTGGCCAAGAATGTAGTTAAACGAGGCGGGGACTTTGAATTTGCCGCCACTGGGGGATAAGTCTTGTGTTTTGCCATTTACTTTTTGTTTGAATGGCAGCATGATTTCGATTGGGGTTGCCACATAGAGACGGTTTTCGCTGCGCTGCAGATAACTACCAAACTGGACTTTAGTGGCGACAAGTGTGTCGTTGTCGGCACAAAGATGATGCTGATTTGAATCTGTGCTTATCACCTCATGTTGATGCATGACGCGAAAGTTATTGCGCGTATTGAGTAGCTCTTGATACAGTCCTTCTCGAAACTGGTAGCCATAGAATTTTATGCGACGTAAGTAAAGGTTGTAAGCAACATCATCTAACCAATGTGTATTGCCATGCAGGGTATATTCTCGGCATTGGCCTGATACGCGCCCGCGCAGGTCGACCTTTTTATGGCACAATGACATTAGTCGCTTTATTTCTATTTTCACCAAGAGGCGAACCGATGGGGCATCTTTTTCCATTAGAAAGTCGAGCATGCCGTCAAAGTCTTCACTATCGTGGAGTGGAATAAGCTTTTCTATTATGTGTTTATGGTCATCCAGAGACATAGCGATATCGGTTAAACAGTCCATTTCATTCAACAACTTGCGGCTAGTTTACCGCAATTCTGGCGAAACAACGCAATATTATTGAGTAAGTTATTAAACGACGGCTGACATAGATGTCGCCGGATGCATTGGAGTTAAGAAAGAGCCATGGCTAAAGCAAAACGCGCTTATGTTTGTAATGATTGCGGTGCAGATTTCCCTCGTTGGCAAGGGCAGTGCAGTGCCTGCGGCGCATGGAATACCATCACTGAGGTGCGAATGGCAGCATCACCGCAGGTCGCACGTAACGAGAAATATGGCGGTTATGCCGGTCAAGCCGAAGGCAAGGTGCAGGTGTTATCTGACATTGATTTGCAGGAGGTGCCTCGCTTTAGTTCAGGGTTTAAAGAGCTCGATCGGGTATTGGGCGGTGGTGTTGTGCCGGGTGGCGCTATTTTGATTGGTGGAAGCCCTGGCGCGGGCAAAAGTACGCTATTGCTACAAACCATGTGCTGGCTTGCGGCACAGATGCCAACCTTGTACGTGACGGGCGAAGAGTCATTACAGCAAGTTGCGATGCGTGCCTCGCGGCTTGGTTTACCCAAAGATCGCCTTAAAATGTTGTCAGAAACCAGTGTTGAAAATATCTGTACGGTGGCTCAACAAGAGAAACCGAAAATCATGGTTATTGACTCCATACAGGTGATGCATGTCAATGACGTCCAATCTTCGCCGGGTAGTGTGGCGCAAGTGAGGGAGTCGGCATCTGCGCTGACGCGCTTTGCCAAGCAGAACAATGTCGCCGTATTTATGGTGGGCCATGTTACCAAAGATGGCTCTTTGGCGGGCCCTAAAGTGCTTGAGCACTGTATTGATTGCTCAATTTTGTTAGATGGTGGCAGCGATACGCGGTTTAGAACCTTACGTAGCCACAAAAACCGCTTCGGTGCGATTAATGAACTTGGCGTATTTGCAATGACCGATAAAGGAATGCGTGAAGTGACCAACCCATCGGCGATATTTCTTACTCGGGGTGAAGAGCAGACCTCAGGGAGTTCAGTCATGGTGGTGTGGGAAGGCACGCGCCCACTATTGGTCGAGATCCAAGCGTTGGTAGACTATTCACAAATGGCCAATCCGCGCCGTGTCGCCGTTGGTTTAGAGCAAAACCGCCTGGCGATCTTACTGGCAGTGTTGCACAAGCATGGTGGCTTACAGATGGCCGATCAGGATGTGTTTGTGAACGTCGTCGGTGGCGTAAAAGTAACGGAAACCAGTGCCGATCTGGCGCTTATTATGGCATTAATTTCAAGTTTTCGTGATCGTGCATTGCCGCAAGATCTGGTGGTGTTTGGTGAGGTGGGACTGGCAGGAGAGATCCGTCCGGTGCCTAGTGGGCAAGAGCGCTTAATGGAAGCGTTTAAACATGGCTTTAAGTCTGCCATTGTTCCTGCGGCGAATATGCCGAAAGGAGGAATTGAAGGGATGAAAATCTATCCTGTTTCTAAGCTGGACCAAGCGGTTGAAATTCTAAACGAGGTTTAAGCCTTATAGGCGATCGCTCTCACACTAAATGGCAAAAAATACACGTCAACGAGGAAAATGCCAATTCTGTCATGTAAACGTTTCCAGTCTTTATTTACACTGCTTTCCCGCAATGGCACAAATTAGACACGGAAAGTAGGGTAGGAAAACAATGACGGCATTTTCAGACATTCTCCAGCGACGCGATTGGGAAAACCCGCAATCAGTGAGTATTCACTGTCTGAAAGCACACAGCCCGCTTTCTAGCTTCCGCCACCCTGACCATGCGCTGGATGATAGATACATGCAGCGCCGGCCACTAAATGGTCAGTGGACGTTCAAACTTTTCGATAGCCCAGAGCAAGTAGATGGTACTTTCATTCAACCCGCCTTCAATGACACTCATTGGGACAACATTACCGTCCCATCGAACTGGCAATGCCAAGGTTACGATAAGCCGATTTATGCCAATGTAAAATACCCCTTTGAGGTGACCCCCCCATTCGTCCCTGCTGAGAACCCGACAGGCTGTTATCGCACGACATTCTCATTAACCGACCTTGAATTGATCAATGTACAACGGCTCATTTTCGATGGCGTGAACTCGGCGTTTCATCTTTGGTGTAATGGTGACTGGGTTGGCTACAGTCAAGATAGCCGACTCCCGGCTGAATTCGATTTAACTCCTTACCTTGTTGCCGGCGAAAATACATTGGCAGTGATGGTGATGCGCTGGTGTGATGGTAGTTATTTAGAAGATCAAGATATGTGGTGGTTAAGCGGTATTTTCCGCGATGTTACTTTGTTGGCGAAACCGCAGCATTGCATTGAGGATGTGTTTATCACGCCAGATTTAGATGCATGCTACCGTGATGGGTCACTGTCTATTGTTACAACTATTTCTGCCCCCGAAACCTGTCAGGTTCAAGTGCAGTTGTTTGAGGGTAAAGAGGCAGTCACTGCACCGAGTATTGCATCGCCACACAATCTCCGTATTGATGAGCGTGGCTCTTGGAGTGATGTTGTCTTTCAAACTTTGCATGTTCAAGCGCCCAATAAATGGACGGCAGAAACGCCCAATCTGTACCGGTTAGTGGTATCACTACTGAGTGAAGATGGGCAGCATTTAGAGAGCGAAGCATACCAAGTGGGATTTCGTAAAGTTGAGATCAGTGCTGGGCAGTTAATACTTAACGGCAAACCACTCCTGATCCGCGGTGTGAATCGTCACGAACACCACCCAGAGCTGGGCCATGTAATGACCGACGAGGATATGATTCGTGATATCTGCTTAATGAAGCAAAATAACTTTAATGCGGTTCGTACCGCCCATTATCCGAATCATCCTCGCTGGTATGAATTGTGTGATCAGTATGGATTGTATGTGTGTGATGAGGCCAATATTGAAACGCATGGTATGCAGCCGATGAATCGACTGTCCAGTGATCCTCAATGGGCGCATGCATACATGAGTCGCTATACACAGATGGTGATGCGTGATAAGAACCACCCATCAATTATTTTGTGGTCATTGGGCAATGAATCGGGGCATGGCAGCAACCATAACGCCATGTATGCGTGGTCTAAACAGTACGATCCATCACGTCCAGTTCAGTATGAGGGTGGGGGAGCTAACTCGACAGCAACAGACATTATTGCGCCGATGTATGCGCGAGTAAATACGCTAATTGAAGACGACGCGGTACCGAAATGGCCGCTCAAAAAGTGGATTTCGCTACCCAATGAAACCCGTCCACTTATTCTGTGTGAATATGCCCATGCAATGGGGAACAGTTTAGGAAGCTTTAATGATTACTGGGATGCGTTTCGTGAATTCCCGCGTTTGCAGGGTGGCTTTATCTGGGACTGGGTCGACCAAGGCTTGAGTCAGCGGGATGACAATGGGCAGCACTTTTGGGCTTATGGTGGTGATTTTGGTGATGAAATTAACGACCGTCAGTTCTGTATTAATGGCTTGCTTTTTCCCGATCGCACCCTTCACCCTACGATAGAAGAGGCGAAGTATTGTCAACGTATGATTACCGTCTCCCTACAAGCACAAACGCAGACGCAGTGTGATTTGTTAGTGACCAACGAGCACCTATACCGTGCGACCGACAACGAGCAGTTAAACTGGTCCTTGTTGCAGAATGGAGAGGTGATTCAGTCCGGCAGCTTTGTTCTCACATTGGAAGCCGATAGCCAACAGGTGGTTAACGTTGCGTTGGATTTCCAGCCAAAAGCGCAAGCGCACTACCATTTAAATACCGAGGTGGTTTTGCTAAATGCCACTGCGTGGGCAGCCGCTGGCCATGTCTGTGCAACAGAGCAGTTTGCGTTACGCAATCAAATGGGGTTGGTTGTGCCACGTGCTGATTATTCTGCTGCACCGCAAATGCGTCAGCACGGTAGTGCAATTCTGGTAACCAGCACGGATGAGCGATATCAGTGGTGCTGGGATCGTCGTGTGGGTTTGATGACGGACTGGAACGTGGATGGCGAGCCTCAAATGCTGGCAGCGCCACAAGATAATTTCTTTCGTGCGCCGTTAGATAATGATATCGGAGTCAGTGAAGTTGATAACGTTGATCCAAATGCATGGGCATGTCGTTGGCATATGGCGGGTATTGGTCACTGGGAGCGCGAATGCACAGCTTGCCATAGTGACGTCTTGGCCCACAGTGTAAACGTGACGTCAACGTTCGCTTATCGCTTTAATGGAGAAGTGCAAGCAATAACACACTGGGTTTATACGCTGAGTGACAATGGTGAGGTGCAATTGGCGGTGGAAGTAAAATTGGCGAGCAGCTTACCGCCAATGCCGCGTATCGGCTTGGAGCTACAACTGCCATTGAATGAACCGAATACCACCATTACTTGGCAGGGGTTGGGGCCATTTGAAAACTACCCTGATCGTCAAGCGGCAGCGCGCTTTGGTCTATACACACAACCCCTTGAACAGATGCATACCCCGTACATTTTCCCTACCGATAGTGGGTTGCGCTGTGGGACACGTATGCTGCTAATCAATGATTTGGAGATTCGTGGCGATTTTCAATTTAGTGTTAGTCAGTATGCCCAAGCCCAGTTGGCGGCAGCAAAGCACAGCAACGAATTGGTGACCGAGAAGAAGATCTACGTTCGTCTGGACCATAAACATATGGGGGTGGGAGGCGATGACTCTTGGAGTCCGAGTGTGCATGAGGCGTTCCAGTTAACGGGTAGCACCTATGCTTATCGAGTCATGCTAAAACCTGCGCAACCATTATGCGATTAGCTCTCCGGGTAAGGATACGTTCATGCCAGCCACCCCAAGCTTGGCTTGGTGATTAGATAAATCGTCGTATTAACTTTCATGTTTAGGGTAAGCGTGATCCAGAATGGCCAAGGCGGGTTCTTCTATTGGTGCTTGGCGTAATGGGCTTGGTATGATCATTGCGTCAGCCATCACTTCTACCATGTTACGCCAGCCAATACTTTTCTCATGTTGAAATAGGCGATCAAAGTTATCTGCTTGCCATTCAATAAAGGGCGTCGGATTAAGTGCCCGGCCAAGAAAACGAATTTCGTAATGCAGATGAGGGCCAGTGGATAGCCCAGAGTTCCCCGACCAAGCAATCAGTTCACCTTTGTGCACAAACTGCCCCACTTCAACATTGAATTTGCTCAGGTGGGCATAGACCGTCATAAAGCCAAACGCATGTTGCAGTCGAACGAGGTTGCCATACCCTTGACGACTTAAACGGGTTGATTCGATTACCCCATCAGCCGGAGCATAGATAGGGGTGCCCATATTGGCACTAAGATCGAGACCCAAATGTTGTTTGGTCATTCCCGTCACAGGATGCTTGCGCTGCCCATAACCTGAAGAGCGGTGGTCACTGTCTATCGGATCGCCGCTCGGAATTAGGCGCAACATCGTGCTGCGAACGGCGCTATTGATAACGGCAGTGTCGAGCTTATCTTCGATACTTTTGTTTGGTCGCTGCAAAGGGCCATGTAAGCCCATAGCCTGCTCAACATACTCAATGCGCTCATGTAACATTGAGAGCTGCATTTTCTGATTGAGCACGGTGTTATCGCGCTGTTCCAGCTGCTGTCGTTGTTGTTGATTATCGAACTGCAATTGCTGTTGATGCTGGATGAGTTGCAGGTTCTCTTGCTGTTGCTGAGCCAAGGTGTGCTTTAATTCGCTATTTTCCTGTTCACTGTTATTGAGCAGAAAGCGATAACCACACAGCAGAGTGATAAATGTTGCTAGGGCAATCAGCGCGAGTGTTTTAGGCCATGGATGCCAATCAGCACAACAAGAGACTAGGCTGGGTAGGTTTGAAGAACGAAACGTTGTGTTCATGAAGGGATCTTATATGCCTTTAATTGCATTTGTTGGCAATAGTATAGCGTCGGCTGTGATACTGATTCCAGTTTAACGAGCGGTTTATTAACTGCAATGGCGTGAAAATGGCGCGCATGACAGGAAACTTCGAGTGATATCGCACTTAGCCGAAGGATAAGCCGCGGGAGGATGGAGCCGTGATAAAGGAGAAAAAGGCCGCGAGGCGGCCTTTGGGGGAATTACTTCGTGATACGCTTATATTTCACGCGATGCGGCTCAGCGGCTGCTGCACCGATAGTTTTCTTCAACCACTCTGAATATTCGTTGTAGTTACCTTCGAAGAAGTTGACTTGGCCTTCATCACGGTAGTCAAGAATGTGGGTGGCAATACGGTCTAGGAACCAACGGTCGTGCGAGATAACCATGGCACAACCTGGGAACTCTAACAGGGCTTCTTCTAGTGCACGTAGGGTTTCAACATCAAGGTCATTGGTTGGTTCATCGAGTAGAAGAACGTTTCCGCCAGTTTTCAGTAGCTTGGCTAAGTGGACGCGGTTACGCTCACCACCAGACAACTCACCGATGATCTTCTGTTGATCGCTACCTTTGAAGTTAAAGCGCGAGCAGTATGCACGAGCTGGGATTTCAAAGTTGTTGATCTTGATGATATCCGCGCCTTCAGAGATCTCTTGGTAGACAGTTTTGCTGTCGTCCATTGCGTCACGGAATTGATCAACAGAAGCGAGCTTAACCGTTTCACCCAGTTCGATAGTGCCTGAATCAGGTTGCTCTGTACCACTTAGCATCTTGAACAGGGTTGATTTACCTGCACCGTTAGCACCGATAATACCGACAATCGCCCCTTTAGGCATGCTGAACGATAGGTCTTCAATTAAGACACGATCGCCAAATGACTTGGTCAGGTTTTTCACTTCCACGACTTTATCACCGAGACGCTCGCCTGGTGGGATAAAGAGTTCGTTGGTTTCATTACGTTTTTGATGTTCAGTGTTATTCAGCTCTTCGAAGCGCGCCATACGTGCTTTCGACTTAGACTGACGACCTTTCGGGTTTTGACGAACCCACTCAAGCTCTTTTTCGATGGTCTTTTGGCGAGCATTCTCTTGCGATGCTTCTTGTTTCAGACGTGCATCTTTTTGCTCAAGCCACGAGGTGTAGTTACCTTGCCATGGAATACCTTCACCACGGTCAAGCTCAAGGATCCAACCTGCGGCGTTATCAAGGAAGTAACGGTCGTGGGTGATCGCCACCACGGTACCGTTGTAATCGACCAAGAAGCGCTCTAACCAGCCGACAGACTCGGCATCCAAGTGGTTCGTTGGTTCGTCGAGCAGTAGCATGTCTGGCTTCTCTAGAAGCAAGCGGCAGATAGCCACACGACGGCGCTCACCACCAGATAGGTTTTCGACCAGAGCATCCCACTCAGGAAGGCGCAGTGCATCAGCTGCACGCTCAAGTGCGTTATCGAGGTTATGGCCATCTTTGGCTTGGATTAGTGCTTCTAGCTCGCCTTGTTCTTTTGCCAAAGCATCAAAGTCAGCATCTGGTTCGGCGTAAGCGGCATAGACTTCATCCAGACGCGTTAAAGCTCCCGCAACATCAGCGACCGCTTCTTCAACCACTTCACGTACCGTTTTTGTGGTATCAAGTTGTGGTTCCTGCGGAAGGTAGCCAACATTGATGCCAGGCATTGGGCGCGCTTCACCATCGATATCTTTATCGATGCCAGCCATGATGCGAAGCAGGGTAGATTTACCTGCACCGTTTAAGCCAAGAACACCAATTTTGGCGCCAGGGAAAAACGACAGTGAAATATCTTTTAGGATTTGTCGCTTTGGTGGCACGATTTTGCTCACACGCGACATGGAATATACGTATTCAGCCATAACTGATTGCGTTCTCTTTACGATAGTCGGAAAGGGATAGTATATACCGAAATGCCCCTAAGATGCATATTTCAACTTGCCTCAATTGCGGATTGGATCCATATCATAGTGTGGGATCTTGGTGTCGCTAATTGACGTAGGTCTAACAATTGCACCAGAAGCATAACGTTACTATCTCACTTTTTATCGTCTGCCTCTGCTGTGTCTGACTTTATAATTTTTGATATTGAAATGTCAGGAAATCATCGTCGCTGTGCGCTATAACACTATAACACTATAAGCCTGCTTGCGTTTTTATAAGCTCATTGATACTGGCGTTGCGGATTAGGCTGACAGACAGAAAAAGGCGATATAAGTATGAAGGTGCCATTGTGGGCACATTTACTATTGATAAGGATGAATGGCGTGCGACGAATATTTGGTTTGACTTCTATAGCCGTTGTAGCGTGCGTTGCGACTGGGGGCTTGATTGGTTATAGCGAAGCCCAAACGCAACTTGCGGTTTCAAGCCAGTCAGTGATTGAGGAAGCAGCCGTAGAACCTTATACGCGCTACGTTGCCGCGAAAGAGGCGTTGGCGGCAAATGATTGGGAACAGTTTGAGTTGCTTAGTGCTCAGTTATCCGAGTATGCATTGTGGCCCTATTTAGATTATGCGGCATTTAATGCTCAATTGGCGACCCAAACTCAACAGAGTTTACAAGCGTTCATTGCGCGACACCCTGATATGCCGTTTCGCTCCCGTGTTGTTGATGATTATCTGCGCTTATTGGCTGAGCAACAGCGTTGGGACGAGTTTTTGCTATTGCAAACCCAGCCGCCACGAACGGAGTTGTATCGCTGCTATTACTACCAAGCGAAAGCGGAAACGGGTCAGTATCAAGACGCGTGGCGAGGGGCTGAGCAGATTTGGTTGACGGGACGCAGCATCAGTGAACATTGTCGACCTTTGCTGGCTAAGTGGCAGGCAGCAAATCAGCTTACGGGAGAGTTGATTTTACAACGCATGTTATTGGTGTTTGAAGCGGGTAGCAAAGCACGGTTGAACTACCTAAATAAGAAGTTACCACTGGCGCAGAGTAATCAAGGGCAGCAGATGGTGACACTGCTGGACGAGCCTGCAGGGGTGGGGGCGTTTTCGAAAAAAAGCAAGGTGACGCTACATAATCAGCAGCTAGTTCGTTTGGCGTTTTCTCGATTGGTAAAACAAGACATCAAGCAAGCCATTATCCAGTTAAACAAAGTCGCGCAAGGACAGCATTTTGATGAAAGAGAAACTCAGGCTTTGCGTGAGATGGTGGTTCGTGAACTGTATAGTAGCGAGGATGATGAGCTAGTTGCTTGGCGTGACCGGGCATTACTAACTTCGCGTGATGTGACGCTGTTGGAGCGTAGGATTCGTCTGGCATTGCGCCATGCAGAGCGAGATGAGGCGTTACGCTGGATACAGCGTCTTCCAAATGCCGCGCAACAAACCCAGCGTTGGGTATTTTGGCGCGGCAAATTATTGCTTGAGAATGGAGACATGGCTGGCGAAACTTTATTGCGCAGCCTGCTAGGCCAGCGACACTTTTACAGTGCAGCGGCGGCAACATTACTTGATGAGGGGATTGAATTTCCTGCACCAGATGAAGTGACACTATTGCCACTAGATGATAAATACCTACCCGCGTTTGAACGAATTACAGAGCTAAAGCGAATTGATAAACAAAGTTCGGCCAGACTGGAGTGGCAATATTTATTGCGACGTAGTGCAGCGTCGCAGCAGTTGGCATTAGCGCAGGCCGCATTACAGCGTGGTTGGTATGCTGAATCAGTAGAGGCGACGATTTCTGGGCAACATTGGGAGCATTTAGCGCAACGTTTTCCACCTGCTTATCAGGCGCAATTTGACAATATGGCAAAGCAGACAGGGACGCCGAGCGTGACATTGATGTCGATATCTCGCCAAGAGAGTGCTTTTAATCCGGTCGTTGAGTCGCACGCGGGTGCTCGGGGGTTAATGCAACTGATGCCCGCCACCGCACGTGCAACAGCAAAGAAGCACCGCTTAGCGTATTCGGGAACCGCTTCGCTCTATACGCCGGAGGTTAACATTCAGCTGGGAAGCCTCTATTTGACTGATATGTTAGCCGAGATGGAGGGCAATCGAATTTTGGCGTTTGCGTCTTATAATGCTGGCCCACATCGAGTAAGGCAATGGCTGAAAAATAGCGCTGGTGAGCTGGATGTTTACGAGTTCATTGAGGCGATTCCTTTTTATGAAACACGCGGTTACGTGATGAATGTGCTGATGTTTGAGATTTATTACAATAAACTCGCGGAGCAGCCGTTGCACCTGCTAACCGAAAAGGAAGAGCGGCGTCACTACTAGCCGTATATTATTTTGTCCAGCATGAGGCCTTTGTCGCCAGAGATCACTGGCTGGTAGCAAGGCGCTGTTTTGGGAGAGCTAAAGACGGTAGAATAGGGAAAACAGCAAAAAGATAGGTGAATCATGGCAGATAGCGCGGATTTTACTGATTGGCAACAGGTCATCGATCTGTTGCGGCAGGCAACGCAAGCGGGTAAAGACGATAAATTGTTAACACTGTTGCTAACGCCCGATGAGCGCGAGTCGCTATTAGGTCGTGTAAATATTGTCAATGAGTTGTTGAAAGGAGAGTTGAGTCAACGCCAGATGAGCCAGTTGCTGGGGGTTGGCGTTGCGACGATCACGCGTGGCTCAAATGAGTTGAAGCATCAGAGCTGTGAAACAAAGCAATGGCTTGATCAGGTATTGTCTCAATATCGGCGTTAAATAAAAAAGCGATCATCTGATCGCTTTTTTTAGTTATGCAACGACGCGTTTGCGTACTTAGCTGGCAAATTGCTCAAATTGCCATTCTGATTGCACAATATACCCGTGGATTTTGTATTCTTCATGACTAACAAATAGATTTGGGAAATCGGGTTGTGATGTGGAAAATACGACACCATCGGCAATTTGCGTCATGTGATAAAAATCTGGTTCGCTATCACGAACCGAAGCAAGTACAGGCTGCTTTGGTTTGTATTTCGCTTTTAAGGTCGCTAATGCATAGCTGCCCATTGGTGCGCATTGGGCGATGTTTTCATTATCAACAATAATGCCGAGGCACTCTTCGCCACTCATATGATCAGGTAGTGACTTTTTACTGACGACTGAAACTTTTTCACCGTTCTTAAACGAAGAAAAGTCGCGTCGGCTAATGACGGGCACGTAGGTACGCGTGTGACCATTGTGTTCGTTTAGTGTGGTGGTTGGTTGCGCTTCACTATCGACTTGACCAGTAAGTAGGTAACCGATAGTGGTTTGCAGCGATGCCGCGATTTTCTCAAGTTCACGCACTTCAATGCCGTACTTGCCAGACAGTTTTCGACTCATGGTGCCTTGTTGCAACCCAAGCGCTTCACCGAGCTGCTTTTGACTAATCCCCTGTACTTTAGCCAGACGTTTTATTCTGTCTAAATATTCCATACTACTCATCCCATTGAAATAAAAGTGTCACGAAACGTTCATTGCCATCGCATTTTACGTTCGTGAGCGAGAGGCGTCAGGGCTACAAAGTGTGATCTGCGATGGGCTTCGGGATCATTGTGACTTTGATTCATAGAATGGGTAAAAAAGGGAACAAATTTGATTTTATCGCGCATGCAATCAGCACAATTCTTCATTAGGCTCTTGTGAAATAAGCTTAATGATGATTTTCAGTTATGGGGGTAATTCCCTAATAGGATTATGAAAATACGTGCGAGGGATATATCGAGAGGAAAGGTCTCGGCCTTATTCATCGGCTGAATAGAAACAACAAGAAGCGGTGATTGACCACCTCTTGTTGTTTTATGTGATTTAGCGAGTTAAATAGGTGTACAGGAAGTCTGTAATTTTCACCATATCAGAGATCTTAATGAACTCTTCTGTTGTGTGTACCTTCGCCATGCCAGTAGATAGGTTAACCGTTTTTAACCCTTTACCGTTGAAGATGTTTGCATCACTACCACCGCCAGTTGAATCAGTAAATGGTGCTACGCCATTTGCTTCAAACGCAGCCATGATTTTCTGTACTAATGGATCGGTATCTGCAATACGGAATGCGTTGTAGGCACGTGAAGAGATGATTTCAATCTCTGCACCATGCTCTTTTGCTGCCGCTTCGAACGTGGTGGTCATATGCTCAACTTGAGCAGCTAGCTTGTCGTCGTCTAGTGAGCGTGCTTCAGCTTCTAGCTTTAGCTCAGGCATAACAATGTTTGTCGCCAGACCGCCATGAACAACACCAATATTCGCCGTGGTCTCTTTGTCGATGCGTGACAAATTCATTTGGCTTATCGCTGTTGCTGCAACGGTGAGTGCATTAATGCCTTCTTCTGGTGCCAGACCCGCATGTGCTGGACGGCCAGTGATGGTCACTTTCATGTTTTGTTGGCCTGGTGCCACGGTGATGATGGTGCCGATCTCACCGCCTGAATCAAACACGATAGCGTCGCGTGATTCGATTTTGCTCATATCGAACTGACGTGAACCGTGTAAACCGCCTTCTTCGAATACAGTGAATGCAAGCTCGATAGTTTGATGTTCAGCACCAGCCTCTTTGATGCTGCGTACAGCTTCGATAATCGCAGAGATGCCTGATTTGTCATCGCCACCAAGAATGGTTTCGCCTGCAGAGCGAATGATGTCACCTTCAATCACTGGCTCAATGCCAATACCCGGCGTTACTGTGTCCATATGGCAGCTAAGTACGACGCTTCCTGGCAGTGTGCCTGGCAGTTTTGCGTAGATATTAAAACCGTTAGACAGCTCTTGTGGAACAGCAAGCTTTTCAACAGCAAAGCCAATTTGCGCCAATTGCTCGGCCAGTGCTTCAGAAATTGCTTTTTCGTCACCAGATTCACTATCGATTTTAACGATGTCGATAAAGTGTTCGATTAGACGATCTTGATTAATCATTGACATATTCTCCTCCTAAGGGATGCCTCTATCCTAAAATAAAAAGGCAAGACTTGGGCATGCTTTTGTTCGAAAAACTGGAATAAATCACTATTTAAATTTAAATGTGAAGTGTTAATTTCTGTGTTGTAGCCTATGGGTTTTTACGCTGTAATCTCTAGGTGTGGCGACTGTTGCGGGCTTGTTGCGCTAACGCTGTATTATCAATAGTCGAGTCTGTTGGTTAGCGACGATATTAATAGTTACTGCTACCGGAATACGAACCCAATAGGGGGCGTTATAGTTGACACCATTCAGTTGTAAGCTGCCCTCAATAAGTAACAATTCTGATCGCGTGGCGTGCTGATTCAGCTGAATTAGTGTGCTGCAAGGGTAGTAGTGATAGTCGGTGTTTTGATTGGCAAAATGATGTAATCGCAGGTTTGACAACGGATGAACGAAGGAACAGCTCGCCTGTGTGTCGTACTCATGAAACTGATTCAGCTTTACGAACAGTAGACAGCCGTTTTCACTGTACGGTGCGTGTTGGCTACCGGGTGGGTTACGTAAGTAGCTTCCCGCGGGGTAATGACCATGTTCATCAGAGAATGTGCCCTCTAAGACAAAGATCTCTTCCCCAAGAGGATGAGAGTGGGGCGCAAAGTGTGCCCCTGCCTGATAACGAACAATGCTGGTAGTGTGTCCTGACTCTGCATTTTCGCGTTCTAACAGCTGCCTTGTTACGCCAGGCTTTGGACTTTGTTGCCATGCCTGTGTCGCCAAATCAATAAAGCATGGACAGGTAAAATCCATATTAAGCATACGATTCTCCTCTTACTTCCTTTTAGTATGGAATAAGTTGGCACTCAGCGTTGTATGAGATTGTTGTCCTTTATTGGCTGAGTTTTGCGTTGTTTTGCCACTTAGTGATGGCAAGTTAGTGTGTCAACGTCTAAGTTATTAATAGATTTGAATATTTGTAGTGATTTCTCTGTACGAGTCAGGAGTGAAAATGCCCAGTTATGTTGCAACCCAGTCAATTGAAATTGAAAAAGCAGCAGATAAGGTGCTTGAATTTCTCAGTGATTTTTCTACTTGGCCTGATTGGTCTCCTTGGCTAAGGCTGGAGCCTGAATGCGAGGTAACATTGACTCAGCCACAAAAAGTTGAGGGTGCGATGTATCGCTGGAATGGCGATTTGGTTGGGGCTGGGAGTGTGATGTTAGAAGAGCGATTGGCTGATGGCTTAAAGCTCAAGCTATTTTTTAAGGAACCCTATCGCAGTATGGCATGTGCCTCTTTTAAGGTTAAAGATACTCGTCGTGGTTGCCGGGTCGAATGGGAGATGCGAGGCCATGTCCCATGGTATCTGTTTTTTCTTAAGCGCTTTTTCAAAGCCATGGTAGAAATGGATTTTGAACGTGGGTTAAGGATGCTGAAAAGTGTGTTGGAAACGGGAGAGATACCATCAGACCTTAAGTTTATTGGTGAACGTCCATTTGCACAAACACATTACATTGGTATTCATGGAGGATCGACGTTGGCAGGGATTGGCCCGGCGATGCAAGGGCAAATAACCCGTTTGTTAGAATATGTAGATTTAGAGCAAGTCCCCGTAAATGGCGAGCTGTTCTGCTTGTACGAAAATATGAAGATGGAGGATGGGTTCTTTGATTATGTTGTCTGTCTTCCGGTGAGTGAGCCTATTGTGGTAAGTGGCGAATTGGTGTGTGGCACCCTGCCAGCTTGTGATAGCTACGTGGTTGAACACACTGGTGCCTATGCGTTCTTAGGTAATGCTTGGGCGTTTATCATGTTGCATATTCGCCATAAGAAGATAAAAACAAAACAAAAGCCCTTAGGGTTGGAGCGCTATTTGAACTCGCCCTGTGATGTTAGTGAAGCGGAATTGAAAACGGAGGTGGTCGTGTTTAAGCGCTAGGCTGCTTGTTTGGCACCTTATTTAAGCCGTGTTATTCAATGCGCATATTATTATAAAAGATAGTTTAAGTTGCTGATTGAAATCACTTATTGTTGTGCTGCTTGTTTATTGTGATAACAATGTTCGCTAGTCTGAGATGGCGTTAATTATTGATTGCTTGCGCCATTACAGTTTGAAGGATAAGGACATTGCAATGACAGAGATTGTGTTACCTAGCGGCAATATAATGCCGACGTTTGGCTTAGGTACTTGGTATATGGGCGAAAGCCGACGCACCAAGCAACAAGAAGTGAATGCGCTGCGCTGTGGTATTGAGCATGGAGCAAGGTTGATTGATTGCGCGGAAATGTACGCAGAAGGTGGTGCAGAAGAGGTGGTGGGTGAGGCGATTAAAGGGGTTCGAGAACAACTTTATATTGTGAGTAAGGTTTACCCACACAATGCTGGCCGCAAACAGATCATTCAAGCTTGCGAAAATAGCCTGAAGCGAATGAAAACGGATGTTCTTGATCTCTATCTGCTGCATTGGTGTGGTAGGGTTCCGTTTGAAGAGACGTTGGCAGGTTTTCATACCTTGAAAGAGCAGGGTAAAATTCGCGACTTTGGGGTGAGTAACCTTGATATGAATGAACTTCTTGAGTGGGAGTCTACGGATATTGAGGGCCTGACAGCCACCAATCAAGTGCTGTATAACCTGCAACGGCGTGAAGCTGAATGGGCCGTTTTGCCCTTTTGCCAACAGCGTAACATGGCGATGATGGCATACTGTCCTCTCGCGCAGGGCGATCTGTTGTTTGATCCTACGCTGACTGAGATTGCTTTGCGGCACAATGCGACCCCAGCGCAGATTGCGTTAGCGTGGTTATTGCGCCAACCTAATGTGGTCGCTATCCCTAAATCCAGCGATCTTGTGCGCACTAAAGAGAACATTGAAGCGCAACAGATCGTGCTGGATGCCGATGATCTTAATCAGTTAGATCACGCTTTTCCGTCGCCAACCAGTGCGCGTGAAGCTCGCCTTGGTATGGTGTAAATAGGGTGAAACGTCCCTCCTGCATTATTGAAGGTGGGTCTCGCCATACTCTCTTAACCATAACAAGATTTGTCCCAGAACAACTTCACTGTCATCTCCCGCTTGATAGAAGGCACTAATTCCGCGTGGTACGTCATTGGCGAGTTGGGCAACGGAGAGCGGGAATAAGCGCTGTTGTTCAATATACGGCTTTGCGATATGGCGTGGTAAGGCTGCCCAACCGCGTTCAGTGACTAATTCGCACAAGACATCGTTGTTGCTAACCAAATGGTATTTGGGCGAAACATGGACGAATAGAGGGTCTAGATGAATAAGGTGCTCACTAATGTACTGCAGCTCGAGCTGCAAATCTTGAATGCTCGGTCTCGCAATTTGGCGCAAAGGTGAATGCTCACCAACAAAACAGTTTAAAGCCACACTGCCAAGAAAGAGGTGATGGACTGGGATTTCTGCTTCACCAGCACCTCGGTTAGCCATTACGAGAATATCCGCCTTTCGTGTTGAGAGCATATCTAAGCTATCTTTTCGATTGCGGTGTAACCATTGCAGTTGCAGTGACGGAAAATAACGTGCGCAACGTGATTCGATAAACTTAATCATGTCGAATGAGACAAGACTATCGTGACAGACGGTCAATTTTGTTCGCGGTTGGTTAAAGTAGTGCAGCCCGCAGTTCGCGAGCTCTTGATTTTGACGAACGACCACTTTTGCCCGGTGAAATAGCGCTTGCCCATGCTCTGTTGGCGTCGCTTTTCTGCCCGTGATCACAAATAACGAATAACCTAGCGTATCTTCAAAACTGAGTACTTGTTCGCGAATAGTCGCACGATCTTTGCCTAGCGCCCTTGCTGCGGCGCTGTATGAGCCGCTTTCATACACTGCCACAAAGGCGGCTAGTTGGTCTAAAGTATGCACAATATATGCCTGCCGTAACAATTTGGTGGGATGGTCCGTCCGATATTGGTTTTTTTGTTTTTGTTGCTGCGTTAATAATAGCGTCGATGTAACGAATGTATCCACAACAAAGAGACAAAAAATGAAGTTATTGAAAACCTCAGCTGCCATTGCATTGGTACTAAGCTCAGGAATGGCGTTTGCGAATGCCGACCTTATCTTCACTAATGGTGATATCGTCACCGTTACTGGCGAAAACGATCGTGCTGAAGCGATTGCTATCAAAGATGGTAAAATTATTGCCGTAGGTAGCCAAAAAGAAGTTCTGAAAGAGAAAGGTAAAAACACGGAAATTCGCGACTTAGACGGCAAAACCATGATTCCGGGGTTTATCGATGCACACGGCCATATCACTCAGTACCTTCCTTTTGTTAACGCGCCGTTCCTATACCCAGCACCAATGGGTGATACGGACTCTATCAGTGCGATGCAAAAAGCACTTAAACCATACTTCACTAGCGGCGATCTTCCTGATGATCGAATCCATATTGCTTGGGGTTATGATGACGCAGAAATGACTGATGGTCGTCACCCAACACGTTGGGAATTGGATGAAGCGACTGGTGATATTTCAATGTGTGCCCTTCACATCTCTGGTCACTTGGCATCGTGTAACTCAGCCGCGCTTGAACGTCTAAATTTCACCGCTGAAACTGAGAACCCTGCTGGTGGTGTGATTCGTCGTGCAGAAAATGGCGAGCCAAACGGTGTACTTGAAGAGTCGGCAATTTATGCGCTATTCCCGCATCTTGGTTTGACGGCTGAGGAAGGTTTCCGTGACTTTGCTAAAGTTCAAGACATGTTCATCAGCTACGGTATTACCACCGCGCAAGAAGGTGCGATGACGTATGACAGTATGCCACTGGCTATCACTCTTGCTGAAGCAGGCGCACTAAAAATAGATATTCATGCCTACGCAAAATGGACGCACTACGATGAGATGGCTGCGCAACTTCCAGTCGGTACAAACCTAAATCGTTTGCAGCTAACTGGTGTTAAAATGGTCGGTGATGGTTCGCCTCAAGGTAAGACGGCTTACTTGTCGGGCCCATACTTCGAAGTACCCCACAACCATGCACTTCACTATCATGGCTACGCCATTATGCCGCAAGGAGAGATGGATGCAGCAGTACTAAAAGCGTTCAAAGACGGTGCACACATTCTTAGCCATGCGAATGGTGATGCAGCAGCTGATATTTTATTGAACGCGGTTGAGAAAGCACTTGAAGAAGTGGGTGATATTGACCACCGTACAACGATGATCCACGCCCAAACTGCGCGTCTTGACCAAGTTGAGCGCATGAAAAAGCTGAACATGATCCCGTCGTTCTTTACCGCACACACGTATTTCTGGGGTGACTGGCATAGAGATTCAGTACTTGGCCCATGGCGTGCATCAAACATTTCTCCAACGGGTTGGGCAAATGAAAATGATCTGATGTTCACTATCCACATGGATGCACCGGTACTTTTTCCAGACATGCTAACGGCAATGTGGGCGTCTGTGAACCGTTCAACTCGTAGCGGTGATGTTCTAGGTGAGTGGCATAAAATCACGCCTTACCAAGCACTTGAAGCGACAACGATCAATGCGGCTTACCAGCACTTTGAAGAAGACATTAAAGGTAGCTTAGAAGTCGGTAAACTTGCAGACCTTGTTATCTTGGATGCGAACCCTCTAGACGTCGATAGCATGAGAATCAATGAGATTGCAGTTCTAGAAACAATTAAAGACGGCGAGACCATCTATAAGCTTTAAGTTACTTAATGTCAGTAAAGCATAGCGAGACAAAAGCCCATACCTTATCGGTGTGGGCTTTTTATGTCTGGGTTTCAGCCAACCTGGGTAAGCATTGTGAGTTTGTTCGTAAATAAAATGCAATAGCTCTGTCGTATTGCAAGCTAAGCTTGGTAAGTCCGAGTTGCGAGTGAATTCGCAATTCAACAGATTTAGTCAGCGATACGTTGAGTGGCGAGATTGAAGGCGGGCTTTTCCCGCATAAGTCAATCGCTTCAAATGATGTAAGAAGGACGCTTGTCTGTTATATCCCTGCAAGGAATATCGCTCCGGTGAAATTGAAGCTGTAATTCGACGGCCTTACAGCAAATTGGTAAGTATGGAGTTGAGTTTATCGGTATGCCACCTTATTAGTAATGGCTGTGTTAACTAATAAGGAATAACAATGAAAACAATGCTTACCTTATCTGCTGCGTTACTCAGTGTTTCAGTGGCACAGGCTAATCCGGTGGATGAAATGTCACAATTGACGATTATCCCCAACCATAACCCCACCATGATTCGAAACTTTAACCCTTACGTGCCGTCAAGGCTCCATACCGCCCGTGATTTCATCTACGAGCCAATGGTGGTGTTTAACGAGTTGAAGGGCAACAGACCAGAGTTTCGATTGGCAACCAATTACACCTTTAGTGATGACCTTTTATCATTGACGTTTGATTTACGACAAGGGGTTGAATGGTCTGACGGGAAGCCGTTTACCGCGGATGATGTTGTCTTTACTTTTGCGATGGTGAAAGAGAACTCAACGATTGATGATCGTGGTATCAATGCGTTGGTGGACAAGGTGATTAAGGTTGATGCGCATACCGTTAAGTTTGTTCTCAGTGAGGTTAACACGAACGCAGCCTATGAAGTGGTCTTAGTGCCGATTGTGCCTCAGCACATTTGGAAGGATGTGAAGAATATTACTGAATTCGAAAATACCAACCCCGTAGGTACCGGTCCATTCACTGATATTGCACTTTTCACTCCCTCACTTTATTTGCAGTGTCGCAATCCAACGTATTGGGACCGAGATAACCTCGATGTTGATTGCCTACGCGCCCCACAGTTTAACCACAATGACCAAGTGTTAGGCTCTTTGATTGACTCACAAGTTGACTGGGCAGGCTCGTTTGTACCGGATATCGAAACCACGTTTGTTGGCGCGTCGAAGCACCACGGTTATTGGTATCCTGCGGCGGGGACGCAGGCATTCATGTTTAACTTTACCTCGCCCGATCCGATAAAAAATGAAGTGTTAAGCAATGTTGATTTTCGTCGTGCGTTCTCTATGGCTATCGACCGTCAGAATATTGTAGATGTCGCGAATTATGGCAATGGCACCATCAATGACTTTGCGTCAGGCTTAGGCTATGCCTTTGAAGCGTGGTCAGATGTTGAAACTCATAACGAATTTAAGCCTTTTATGACATATGACATTAATGGGGCAAAAGCGTTATTGAAAAAAGCCGGCTTTATTGATCGAAATGGTGATGGGTTTGTACAAACTCCGTCAGGTAAATCATTCTCACTTGATATTCAATCGCCTAATGGTTGGACTGATTTTAACAATGTTGTCATGTTAGCCGTAGAGCAGCTTGCTGATGTGGGGATTAAAGCCAACGCAAGAACACCAGATTTTGCGGTTTATAACCAGAATATGCTCAATGCTAGCTATGATGTGGCTTACACTAATTACTTCCATGGTCCGACGCCATTTACCTATTGGAACAGTGCTTATCACTCCAAGTTGCAAACAGAACAAGGCATGCCTCGCTTTGCCATGCACTTTTGGAACAATGCCGAGTTAGATAAGCTTCTTGATGGCTTTTATGAAACGGCCAATCGAGACGATCAGCTAAAAATTGCCCATAAAATTCAGCGAATTATTGCTGAAAATCAGGTCACAGTACCAGTGATGTCTGGGTCGAATTTCTACCAGTATAATACCCAAAGATTCACGGGCTGGTGGACGGCAGACAACCAGAAAGGACGACCAATGATATGGGAAGGAACCCCAGAGCGTCTATTGCATGTGCTTGATTTAAAACCGACAAGTTAGTGGCTAGCTGATAGTGTTAAGTTGACTTGAATGAAAATGGACAAACCTCGGTTTGTCCATTTTTTTGTTGTTTTGATTTAGGGGGTATTTACAACTTAACGAGCAATTTACCTTTGTTTTCACCAGTGAAGAACATGTTTAATCCGCTCATGGCACTTTCTAGCCCCTCAAGGGTATGCGAGCGATATTTGATTTTGCCAGCTAATACGTAAGGGGTCAGTTTCTCTAGGAGTGCTGGCGCTTCGTGGAAATGATCCGGCATGGTGAAGCCTTGAATCGAAAGGCGTTTTTTAATTACGTTCATCCAGTTTGGTCCAGGCGCGGGTGATTGTGTGCGGTAATCGGCAATATGCCCACAGACCACAATACGGCCATGCGCATTCATTCGGTTATAGGCTAAATGCTGAATTGGACCACCGGTATTCTCAAAATAGACATCAATACCATTGGGTGTCAGTGAGGCTAGTGCCTCAGATAAGTTAGCCGATTTATAATCAATTGCACCATCAAAGCCGAGTTCATTGATTAAGACGTCGCATTTCTCTTTGCCGCCAGCCACACCAATAACGCGCAGCCCATCAGCTTTTGCTAATTGACCAACAATCGAACCCACCGAGCCTGCTGCGCCAGTGACAACTAACGTTTCACCTGCTTTAGGCTTACCAAACGAGTAGAGCCCTTTTGTTGCTGTAAGGCCCGGCAGTGCAAAGACAGAGAGTGCCATTTTAGGGTCGATATTCGCATCAACCTTTCTGATCCCTTGACCGTCAGTTAGCAGGTATTCTGTCCAACCGAACATGCCCATAACACGATCACCAACAGCAAAATCTGCCGATTGTGACTCTACCACTTCACCAATGCCAGAGCCACGCATTACATCGCCTAGCTCAACTGGTGGAATGTAGCTATCGGTATCTGGGCTCATCCAACCTAGCATCGCAGGGTCGAGCGACATGTAGGTCTGTTTAACGACAATCTGACCCGCCTGTGCGGCAGGCATAGGCACATGCTCGACGTCAAAGAGGCTAGCGTCGATAGGATCGGTGGATGGACGAGCCTTGAGTCGAATCTGTGTATATGTCGTCATTGTAACTCCTTGATGGTGGTTTGCTTGAGGTGATGACTGATTTTTAACTGTGTTGATTATAGTAAGCCATACACTCGGCGACATATATGCGTGCTTATGCTAATTTCTATTGTCTTTTTGGCAATAATGGTAAGCAGATGGATCAGTTAAGAGCCCTCAAATATTTTATCTCGGTGGCTGAGTCGGGCAGTTTTACGTTATCGGCAGCGCAATTCTCGGTGCCAGCGTCTTCGTTGTCGCGGCGTATTGCGGATCTTGAAAAATTGCTTGGCGCCACGTTGTTGCAGCGTACTACACGTGTTGTGCAATTAACTGAGGTAGGGAGAGATTATTATCACCAAGTTAAACCAATCGTTGGCGAGCTAGCGCAGTCAGACGCATCAGTGCGTAGTTACCATTCTGAACCGATGGGAACGTTGCGCATTAGTTCGATGGTGAGCTTTGGAGAGCGGTGGTTAATTCCCATTCTAGATGATTTCTCACTGCACTATCCAAAAATAGTATTAGATGTACATCTAACGGACAGCCTTACCACTTTAGAACGCGATAATATCGATATCGCCATACGTGGTGGATATGCGCCAAACGAGCGCATTGTTGCGACTAAACTCTTAGACAATAACTTTATTCCATTAGCATCACGTGCCTATTTAGAGCAATACGGAACCCCAGACAATGCGTTAGCACTCAAGCGACATCGTGGGCTCTACTTCCGGGCACCCAATGGCCCAACTCCTTGGCTAGCTAAGATTGGTGAGCAGTGGCAAGACGTTTCAGCACCAGCAGTGATGACCACAAATGATCGTGATTGGTTGATGCGCAAGGCAGTTAATGGTGAAGGCATTATATTTTTGCCTCGCTGGGCTGCGCAAGATTACCTTAGTGATGAGCGGTTACTACCCCTATCATTCACTGAGCCAGTTAATGTGACTCCTCAGCGTGACTTTGCGCTCTATTTACTGTACCAGCGTCATCGCTACAGCGTGCCTAAAATTAGGGCGGCGGTTGAATTTATTCAACGTGAAGTTGACAAGAGGGTGGGAGGATAGTGTGAGAATACCAAAACCCTGTGAACAAGATCACGATATAAAATAAAACGTGATTTTATAGTTCAACATACTACAAAATGAACGTGTTTATATATCATCTTAGTGGAGTCTTCATGTTTTCCTATGAACTTCTTGCGGCATTTTGTGCCACTTATGAAGAGCAGAGCTACAGTTCTGCGGCAAAAAAATTGGACAAAGATCGGACAACGGTTAGAGAGCAGGTGAAAGCCATCGAAGATATTTATGCTATAAAGCTCTTTGATGTCATAGGGAAAAAAGTAAAACCTAATGCTGCAGCTGAACACATCTATGCGCATTCGAAGCACATCGTAAACAGTACCGATAAGCTGAATCGAACATTTGAGAGCATTTATAGTGAAAACACGCTAGAGCTGACGATCTACCATGATGCGTCTTTGTCGCGGCTACTTGCGATTAAAATTGAACAATCCATCGCGCGTGACTTCCCACACTTAAAAACACATTGGATTCAAGAAAAAAGAGCGAAGTCCTTTGATTTAATTAAAAATAGTCAGGCCAGTATCGCCTTCATGCCTCACAATACGGCAAGTCATTTTCCTCCTAAAGAGATTGCGTTTTGTCATCTGGGGTACAGCCAGTTAGGGTTTTATGTTGGTAGAAGAAGTAAGTTGAAGTATCTCAGCAATTTACTCATTGAAGACTTAACGCTAGAAAAACAATATGTCCTAGAAGATAACGTAGACTTTGCCACTAAGTTGTTCAGTATCTCTTCGCAGTGTCACATTATTAGTAGTAACGATATGCTGATTGAGATGGTTAAGTACGACGGATGGGGCGTGATTAACACTGAGTTAGCGCTTCCCCATGTTAGGCAAGGTGAACTTTTTGAGGTTGAGGTTGAGGAGATCACTAACCGTTCAGCCCTTGGACTGTCTCTATTTTATCCTATCGCGCTACAGGAAGATCCCATCGTGAAATTGATTCGCACGATTTCCCAAGATCATTTTAGTCACCTTGGTGATAAATGATGGCATTTGGCGTTCATAATGCTTTTTTTTGTTTTTATTGCTTGGCGTACAATCTACCTTGTTGTTTATGGTGTATTTAGTAAGGTAAAAAATGAAGCATAGTCTATTAAAAACAGTTGTTTGTGGTGTGTTAGCGGCAGGTTTTACCGCTAACGCTGCAGCGTGTTCTCGTGTATTGTGGAATACCGAAGAAACTGGCACGTTTGTTTCACGCACAATGGATTGGTTAGAGCCAACTCACCTTGCTGTACATAACGTACCTCAAGGCACTGAATATAAAGGACACGTTAACCATAACGTTGTTTACACGTCAAAGTATGATGTGACTGGTACATCAACTTACGGTGTTCTTTCTAATGGTGTTAACAGCGCTGGTCTTGGTGCCAATGTACTGTTTGATAACAGAATGGTATTAAGCGATGCGTCAGATGACAGCAACGTTGGTGTTATTCAATACCTAACTCACCTACTATCACAATTTGCTACGGTTGAAGAAGCGGTTGAGTTCATTGCAGCCAATCCTGCGGTTAAAGAGAACCTACCAGGTGTTGATATGGCACTAGAGTTACACTTCAGCCTACAAGATATTGGCGGTGACTCTGCGGTTATCGAATTCCGTGACGGTGAATCGCTGATTTGGCACGGTGCTGAATACAACGTAATGACCAACCAGCCGGACTTCGAGCTACACTTGGCAAATCTTGAGCGCGCACAAAGCAGCTGGGGACCAAAAGAAGAGCAGGCGCTTTACACTAACCTGCACACTGGCGGCAACATCAACCCAGAAGACCGCTTCATTCATGCTTCATACTACGCTAGCCACCTGAAAGAGCCTAGCAGCGTAATGAATGGCATCATGAAGCTGGATGGTGTACCAATGAAGGTGCCACATGACGCGCCAAACCGCCGAGTTAATGGTGTGATGACAGGCTACGCAACAGAGTACTCAATTACTGAGCACTTACAGTCTGGTGAGACGATGATCCGTTACCAGTGGGGTGATAACCCAACTCAGCTGCACTACAACGCGAAAGAGATTCAAGCGTCAGGCAAAAACATCACGTTCAACCTGACAACACCGGGTTTGATTGGTGAAATTACTGAGCAAATCATTGCTTCAGGTAAGTAAATATTAGTCTGAGGAAATACCTTATCTTGTGGCGTTAATAGCGTGAGTAATGACAAGGTTTTTTTATGAAAAGCAACTGGGGTAATACCGAGTTGCTTTTTATTATCGGCGTATAAATCCGCGCAGGTTAAATACGATAGCGGTACAGGGTACCGATGGTTGTTTGGCCAGTCGGGGTTATTCGCGCTTGTTGAGCAAGTAGTAGCTCTGCCGTTGCGACTGCATCGACGAGCGCATTGTGCGTGTTGTACTCTGGCAGTCCATAGTGTTCACGAGTAGCAGACAAGCTAACATCGGATTCATCTCTAGAATTATGTTGTCATGTTAGCCGTAGAGCAGCTTGCTGATGTGGGGATTAAAGCCAACGCAAGAACACCAGATTTTGCGGTTTTGATTTAGGGGGCTAGCTTGTATGCCTATAAAGAGCTAATCCAACTGCCATCGCCAGCAGCACTGCTGAGCAAATTCTATTTAGTAATGATAACCTATATGATGAAAGATACTTTGAAGCCTGGTAGCCCGCCATCGCGTATACAAACATGATAATGACATCAATTAGTACTGTTGCGAATGCAAAAGTAACATATTGAGCAAACAAAGGTTTCGATACATCTAAAAATTGAGGTAGGAAAGCCCCGAAAAACAGTAAACCTTTTGGATTTGACAATGCAGCAAATAGGTTTCTCTTGAATGCCTTCGACGGACTTCTAACCTGAGAGGAATTAAGTTCACCAGCAGACAATCCTTCAGCAGAAGGAGATGAACGCCATAAATTATATGATATGAAAATTAAGTATGCGGCGCCACAGTACTGAATTACTGAAAATAATAATTCAGAACTAGCTACAACCACACCTAAACCCAAACCTACTGCGCTAATCAGAATGATATCTGAAAGGGCAGCGCCAGCGATCCCGTACGTGATCACTTTTCTATCTTCGGTTGTTCCGTTCGATAATGATAATAGCATCGTTGGTCCCGGAATAACTGTTACCGTAAAAGATGCTATACAGTAAAGGAAAAGAGTGCTAACCATATAAATCTCCCTAAAAAATTGCATCTATAGTAATTCTAAAAAAAGTTATAACCATAAGAATTCAATCATTTTGCATTAAATTTGATATGCGTCGAGCTTTTATGCGTATAAGTGCATTTAAAGTAACGACATGATTGACACCGTAAGCATATGAATCTTAAGTTAACTGAGATGGTGAACTAGTCAACTAGTCAACTAGTCAACTAGCTGGCTAGTGCGGCGGTGGGGTGACTATCTAATAATGCAAAATGGAGATAAGAAAGGACACTCAAAACTACGATGAAGTTGTATACAAGGCACCACCAGAAGATTGTGAAAAGTGGTCTAAGCCAGGAGCGGAAGGTCGAGTAAAGATTTTTAATTCGAATGGCAAACGTCTTCGTATGCTTGAACTTCCTGCAGGTTTTGATGAAGAGCACTTGTGTTTGATTGGTCATCAAGGCTATGTGTTAACCGGGAGCTTCACCATCATAGTTGAAGGGAACGAGCACAAATGTGAACCTGGAGATTTTTTCTCTATTCCTGATGGAGTTCCTCATCGATCCAAAGGAGATAACAACAAAAAAACAACCGTTTTTGTTGTGGATGATATTCAATAAAACGATCTGGGTAGTGGATATGTACTTCCATGATGTGATGCTGAGGCACACTGGGAATTGAAATGGATACGAACTTAAAAGAATTATTGTGTAGACTTGATACATACGGCATCAACGTAGAATGTATTGAACAAAATCTATCCGCTCAGTATGATGCTGCAAAACACTATATTAAGCATCAAGCAAAAGTTCCAGGGTCTCAAAATAGTGGTGATGAGGGTGTATGTATTTACCCTAATAACAATACTAATTTTCCGGTTCTGATGGGCCTATTTGGGAGTAGAGATCTAAACCGTAAGTTCATAACTGATTTCTGTTCAAACATTAAAGACGAAGAATCTTATATAGAACCAGTTGTAATAGATAACCCTCTCTGTCAAGCCAATAAACTCTCAACAGGGCTTCTATCTTTGCCAGCGTTAAAGATAACACCAAATGATGCCGGTTCTTACCTCACTTCGGGTATAGTTTGCGCGAAAAATTCTACTTCTAACACATTTTCTAGTTCCATACATAGGTTGAAAATACTAGATGATAATCGATTGACTCTAGCACTGCGTCCTTCTGGGAGGCTATACAAGTGCTACCAAGACGCATTAAGTAAGAATGAAAAATTACCCATTTCTATTAACATTGGAGTGCCGCCTGCCTATTATTTGCTTACCTCAATAACAAACTCAACAATTCCTAACAATAGATGTAAATTGTCATTGATGGGAGGAAAGCTAGGTTACCCAGTAAGATTGGCAAAAGGGATCACTAACGACTCTTATTGCTTTTCAGATAGCGAATTTGTCATAGAAGGTGAACTTGGTAAAGAGTTAACTGATGAGTCATCCTCGACTCTATACTCAACGCCTGAATTTCTTGGCTATATGGGTGAAAGCAAGAAACAGATTCCTGTAATAAATGTTACTGGGATTTATCATCAAGATAAGCCAATTTTTCAGACATTTTTAGGCCCAGGTAAAGAGCAATCTGAGTTGCTTGCAATACCGACTGAAATAACGATACTTAATCTTTTAGAAAGAGAATTCAAAAACGATTTTAAAGTAACAGACGTTCATTTGCCGACTTCTGGTGGTGGGCAATTATCAGTAATAGTCAGTATAAAAAAACAATAGACGATCTACCTTATGATAAATTGCGAAATAGTATTTATCATAAACATCCTCTTTGTAAAAATATTTACATTGTAGATGAAGATATAGATATATTCTCACCAGAAGATTTTTTATGGGCTTTAAACACTAGGTTTCAGCCTACAAGAGATATGTGTTTGGAGAGAACTAATGGTTTACCTATGGACCCATCACAGACATCATTATATTTAAATGGCTCGAAACCTACTAATGATCTAGTACTTTATGATCTAACTAAGCCATTATTTATGCTAGATGAATTTCAAAGATACAATGTTATGCTATAGGAATTAAGGCAATGAAAAATAACACACCTACTCTAGATTCTATCAGGCAAGAAATTAATGATATTGACAAGGTATTAGTTGAACTTCTAAGCAAAAGAACTGAACTAGCTCTTAGGATATCTGAGTTAAAATCTAACAGCGTCAGTGCCGTGCAAGCAAAAGACCGTGTAGAATTGGTTATTGCCAACGTAAGAAAACTTGCAAAAGAACAAGGTGGTAATGAGGATTTCATTGAAAAAGTTTACCGCCTAATCATCAAGGAACTGACTGATATGCAACTAAAGAAAAAAGGATTGTTAGCATGATTGAAACTATTAAATACAACAATGAATTAATAGATTTGTGTCCAGAGCTTTCTGTATGTTGTCTAAGTGTGGATAACATTTCAGCCGATGTTGAAAATAATGAAATAGTCGGCGAAAATATTTCATCTGCAAAGATAAAGTTGGAGAAATACAAATCAGAAAGCTCAATCCCTTCAATAAGTTTGTGGCGAAGTGCATACAGAAAGGTTGGAATCGAACCAACTAAACACCGGATGGCGGCAGAATCTTTGTTGAGACGATTACGGAAAAGTGGAGATTTACCAAGCCACTTACACCCACTTGTTGTGTTATGTAACTCTTTATCTGTTAAGTACCATTTACCGATAGCAGCTTTGGATGCTGACAATATTGATGGAAATTTAGTAGTTTCGTTTACTAAAGGAGGGGAAAGTTATACTACTTTTCAAGGTGAAGAAATCGTAATGCCTCCTGAAGAAGTTTCCTTTATTGACAATAATAATGTTGCACACGCTAGAAAATGGTCTCATAAACAGAACGCGATCTCCGTTATCACTGACAATACTAGCCATGCTTTGATAACGATTGAATCGTTAATTACTTTTGATCATGACTCTTTAAGGTCTCTTATAGAAGAAATAACAAGTTCAATCAAAGATATGTGGCCTAGCTCAAACGTTTCTTACGAAGTGAAATGCAATCATGATTTGAGAAACGATACTTTTGATATATTTAGATAAGTTATATAGTTGAAGTTAATAATGTGAACGTTAGAGGTAATAATGAAAACTGTTATAATTTCAGGTTCAGAGCGATCAAATGGAATTACCAGTTAGGTTTCTGAATAGATGAAACTATCCTTTGAAGACAAAGGCGTTGAGACTCAAGTTATATATTTAAGTAGTATTAATTTCTCACCTTGCGATGGCTGCGGAACCGATGATGGGTGCAATTATCGAGAGCATCCATGTGAAAAAGATGATGACATGAGATATGTAATAGAAGCTATGATATCCGCAGACATTATAATCTATGCATCACCAGTACACGCTTTTGGTATTTGTCATTTAATGCAAATATTTCTCGAGAGAGCCGGAGTGGGATATCTTAGATTCAACCGTCCTTTGGCAAACCAAGTAGGTGGAAGGGTTATAGTTGACTATTAGATATTAAATCAAATATATCTAATTGTTTGTTCTTTATGTTTTTACTAATGCCTGATAGTAAGGAAAATTCTTGTGTATACTTTTTAAGCATCTAAATTCGTTCAATGCCAGAAATGACATGCGCCTTACCTTTAATTTGAATTCCTTTTATGCTTTCCCATCTTTCGTATTGTTTAGATATTGAAACAGATACAGTGGGATTTCTTGCTATATTCAGTGCATGTTGTGTATTGCTACTTGAAATAAAATATAGGTTAAACCTATGGTCATGAACATAAAATAAGTCTGAAGACCAGGGTACATTATCTTGACAAGAGGCCAATGAAAGTGTTGAGTGGTAACTTAAAAAGTTGTTGATTGTATCTATTAGTTTAGGTTCAATTGTCACTATGTGCCCTGCTTTACTCTTTCATGAATGATTTATTATAATGTTTATTGTGTGCTGAATTCAATGGTGTCTTGATAATTGCTTGCCTTATTTTGGTGGCAAGGTTAAATTCTATGTTTAATCGAATGATGGCGTCTAATTGTCGAAAGTATATATTTTACTTTAGAGGGTAAGCTTAGGTGAAAAATGCTTTTAAGCATGATCTAAGAAATAGCGATGGTTAATTTTGTGAGTATGGAGGTAGCTTCATTTCGGAAGAGTTAAATAAGATCATGCAAGATATCAATCATGCGTATCAAATTTGCAGAAAAGACCCTGTTTTTATCGAAGATCGCTGCTCAACTAGCCAGTTATCCACGGTGACTAAACCACACTTCAAGTATTGAAAGAGCCCGATGGGTAAAGCCGTCAGTTACGCACTAAAACAATGGGTCTACCTTGAAAGGTATGTTGAGAATGGCGATTACCCGATAGACAACAACCGTGTTGAGCGGGAGAGCCGCTCGGTAGACACTGGGCGGAAGGCTTGGCTGTTCTATGATACCCAAAGATTCATAGGTTGGTGGACGGCAGACAACCAGAAAGGAGGACCAATGATATGGAAAGGAACCCTAGAGCGTCTATTGCACGTGCTTGATTTAAAACCGACCAGCTAGTCGCAATCGATGACAAAGTAATTTAAAGCGAAGCAACCGGGGTAATACCGAGTTGCTTTTTTATATCGTTCTATTGTTGAAAAACTGTTACGCTTTTGTTCAGGTTAAACAAGGATAGGTTCGTGTGTTTTGAATAGTGTTTTTCGCCGCTCAGAAAATTTACTGCTCGTCATGGCGTTTGTCATGTCACTCACCTTTGCTGTCTGGAACGTATTGCTCAACAACTTTGTTATTGAGGTCGCAGACTTTACCGGCCGAGAGATTGGTATTTTACAGAGCCTTCGTGAGGTTCCTGGTTTTCTTGCCTTTACTGCCATCTATCTATTGCTGTTTGTTCGCGAGCAGGTTTTTGCTTATGTGTTTTTAGCCATTATGTGTATTGGAGTGGCCATTACAGGGTGGTTTCCTACGGTGTGGGGGCTATATTTCACCACCATGGTGATGTCGATAGGCTTCCACTACTTTGAAACAGTAAATCAATCGCTGACTTTACAGTGGGTACATAAAGATCGCACGGCGCATTTTATGGGCAAGGCTCTAGCGATAAAAGGGCTGGGCAGCTTGCTCGCATATAGCTTGGTGTGGCTGCTAATGGAGCAGTTTCAGGTGAGCTACAATGCGGTATATATGACCTTCGGTTTGATTGGTTTAGTGATCGTTTTTATAGCATGGGTGTTTTTCCCGCAATTTAAGCAAGAGCATGAGCAACACAAGTCTTTAGTTGTGCGTAAAGAGTACTGGCTTTTTTACCTGCTTACGATGTTTAGTGGTGCACGTAGGCAAATTTTCATCGTTTTTGCTGGCTTTATGATGGTGGAAAAGTTCGGTTATAGCGTGGGTCAAATCAGCCTACTCTTTATCATTAACTACGCCTTTAATATGTTATTTGCCACTAAAATCGGCGCATGGATTGGCCGGGTAGGGGAGCGTAAGGCATTGACGGTGGAGTATGTGGGTCTAATCGTCGTCTTCAGCGGGTATGCTTTTGTCGAAACAGCGTATGTGGCGGCGGCATTGTATGTTATTGATCATCTCTTTTTTGCGCTCGCGATTGCGATAAAAACCTATTTCCAAAAAATCGCCGATCCTAAAGATATCGCAGCTACAGCTGGGGTTTCGTTTACGATCAACCACATTGCAGCGGTCGTGATCCCGGTAATTTTAGGGTTTGTATGGCTGTACTCAAGCACCGCCGTGTTTATGGTCGGTGTTGCTTTTGCGGTGGGATCATTAATTCTGTCTCGATTGATACCAGAAACACCTAAGCGTCTTGTTTTTATTGATGTTTAAATGCGTAGTTGATACCTC
>NZ_JBLBVL010000010.1:0-116314 GCF_047250365.1 Thaumasiovibrio clandestinus | reverse complement strand
AATTACTGCACTGCCGTCGGCTGCGGCGCTGCTTGACGTTAAGCCAAAGGTTGACTGGCTAAGATCAAGCGTGGCACTAAAGCTCGCTGCTTGTGCGCTGCCGATAGGTGTTCCGTCATAGGTGGCACTAATGCTGACATTGCCCGCAGTGGTAGAGGTAAAGCTGACACTGTAACTGCCGTTGCCATTATCACTGAGGGTACCAGCTGTTGCGGTGCCGCTTGCCAGCGCGATACTCACCTTACTGACATCACCGCTAAAGGCACTGCCAGCATAATCGTTAAGCTGTAGATTAGCGGTAATTACTGCACTGCCATCGGCTGCGGCGCTGCTTGACGTTAAGCCAAAGGTTGACTGGCTAAGATCAAGCGCGGCACTAAAACTCGCTGCTTGTGCGCTGCCGATAGGTGTTCCGTCATAGGTGGCACTAATGCTGACATTGCCCGCAGTGGTAGAGGTAAAGTTAACACTGTAACTGCCGTTGCCATTATCACTAAGGGTGCCAGCTGTTGCGGTGCCGCTTGCCAGCGCGATATTTACCTTACTGACATCACCGCTAAAGGCACTGCCCGCATAATCGTTAAGCTGTAGATTAGCGGTAATTACTGCACTGCCATCGGCTGCAGCAGAGGACTGTGACAGTGAGAATACAGAGTTGCTAAGATCAATGTCAGCCTGAAATTGGACATTAGCGCTATTTTCCAGGGGTGTATCGTCGACAAGCGCAATAACATTAACACTACCGCTCGTTTCTGAAGTCAATATCGCATTGTAGCTACCATCATCATTTGATGTGATAGACACAATATCTGCTCCATTACTTGGGTCAAAGTTTAATGTGAGAGTGCCAGTGTTACTGCTTCTATCATTACCGAACTCATCTTTTTCTTGAACGAGAATTGATATTTGAGAAGTGCCATCTGCTTTGGCTATTGATGGGCTAGCAGTGATGGTTGATTGTGCAAAATCGATAGGGTCGTCATTTAGACACCAGTCTTGATTTGAGTCGAGCGGGAGGTGGATATTCGCCACACTATCTTGACTGACAGTAAATTCTTGTCTGCCTGATCTCCAATAACGTCCATTAAAACGATTATAAGCATAGATATAGTAATTAATGCTCTCAACGACGGACTCTAACGTTGAAAGCCCTGAATCATCTGCAGAACCATAATGGTATTGACTGTAACCTGTGTCATATAACCAAAACCAGCTGCTTGCGGCAGGGCGTGATTTTAATACTTGTTGCTGATCGTCTAAACATACGAGTGAGAATTCAGCGGTTTGACTTACTGTGGGGCAGTTAGCTAAATTATGCAGTTGTAATTCTGTTAATTCGTCAGTCGCGATAAATTCCTTTGACGCTCGAATTGAATTGCCATAATAAAATAACGTATAAGTTCCACCTTCTATTAGGTTACTAAAAGTTAGACTATTAGATGACAGCTCTCCTCTGGAAACCCATGAATACCCCTCTCGTAAATAGTACCGCCCTCCGCTTACGTCAGATGTTAGCGTATCATCAATAGGACATACAGCAGAAAGTGACAGATTGAGATCAATGCGCGGTGGGTTATTTATACTTAATGTCGCTTTAATTGACTTGGTTTGATTGCTTGTGACACCAAAACAAAAATCTTCGAGAGTGACCCCTCCGTCAGTATTGGCATTATAAACTTGTCCATCTGCCTCAATGGAAGCGAGTATGCTATTACCACTACTATCAAGGAAGTCTACTGTACCTCCAAACGCAGGAACACGAGCAATATTTAGGTTGTTTAATGGCTCCCCCCAACCAGATGCGGTATAAGCCCAACCGCCACCGGTTTTAGAGAAGGCTAATCGTAGGCTTTGATTATTAGCTGTTCCCTGCGCATCTACGACATCGACATCAAGCCAGCAACGATCTTGTCCATACCAGTCGAGGTTATAGCGTGATAAATGACTGAGTTCGGTAGTGACGGTTAGGGTATTATCACTGCTTCCCGAGATTAGTGCTTCTCCTTCATATCGCCATCCCTGTTCATACTCGCTGTAGCCCCATAAAGGAATACTGATATCAGATTCTGATAAGGGTAAGCCAGTATTAGGGTTAGTTGTACTCTTCGGTACATTCATTGTTAATTCAGCGACACCTCCTTTAAAACCAGTTGCTTGATTACCCGCAGTATCACGAATCTCAATTACGACAAGGCCAGCACTAATAAAATAAAAGCCGTTACTTAAATCGGCGCCGTCAGGACCATCGCCAAGCAAAGAATCAATGTTCATCCCTCCAGGAAAGTTTAATAAAGGGCTATTGGCAGGAGCCGTTTCTCCTTTTGGGTCAGCAGATAGCAACATGGCTGAGATAGTGACCTCACCATCTGCCTCAAAAGGAAGACCATCAGGCCCCAATAGTTCAGTGCCAGAAGGTATATTCAAGGAAAATGATGCGCCATCTAATATCAATGCGGCTGGTGAACCGTCCATAAGCGGTGGGCTTGTTAATATGACATCACTACTTAGGGTATTGTTGCTTAGACTGATGCTCTGCTCCACGTAAAGGTGGGGGGTGTCTTGAGCGTTAGTTCTGGCCAGTAGTTGAATGGAATGCTGTTGTGTCGTTTCACTAGAGAGTAAGTCAATGGTAAGAGTTTGAAAGAAGTATGCGTTTGATTCTAAAGCGATGTTGAGTTCAGCCTTATGCGTAATACTTCGAATCATTTCATCTGCTGTGACAATTAAATGTAAAACTCCGACCGCAGGGACTTTAATATCACCTATTTGAACACTTTCATTTTCAGACCATTTAGCAACGCTTAGTTGGTTGATATCTTTTACTAAAATCTGAGTGTCGTCGTCTTGGCCTACTAAATTGAGATCTGCTGCGATATCAATTTCACTGAGATCACTACCATTAATAATATCTTCAACATAAATAATTAGTTCGATGTCTCTTGCTGGAATGGTTGTCTGTGACTCTTCTGAGTTACTGTTGCCAAAGCATCCAGATAAAACTACAACGAGAAAAATAGATATAAACTTGCTTATTGTTCTTAGAAGTAGGTGTTTGCGAAGTAGCATAATTAGCCCCCTTAATCGTAATGCTGTAAGCATAGACTCGAGCATGCAACGGGTTGCTTATTTTTTTGATGTAAATGGCAAAAGGTGAGCTTGATAACAAAATTATCCAAAATGGTAATAAGAATGAAGAGAAAAGTAGTGATAATCATCTAGATGTAACATAGGGTAGCTATTGCTTTTCGCTACGAGTTGTTGCTCAACATTGGTCTAAACTACTTTTAGATGCCCGTTGCTTATTGTGCGGCTGGTCATTAAAAGGCTAGGGTAAGGCAGAGTTGGTTAAGAATAGGAGCATAGAGATGGGGCTGTTAGTGGATGGAGAGTGGCACACTGACTGGTATGACACCAAATCGAGTGAAGGGCGATTTGAGCGTAAAGCATCAAGCTTTCGTCACTGGGTTACAAAAGATGGCAGCGCAGGGGCGTCTGGGAATGGGGGCTTTAAAGCAGAGCCTAATCGCTATCACCTCTATGTTTCACTAGCTTGTCCTTGGGCGCACCGTACGATCATTTATCGCAAGCTCAAGGGGCTAGAGAGCATGATATCGATGTCTGTTGTCAATGCAATTATGGGCGCCCAAGGTTGGAGTTTTGAGCCTGACGATGATGTAGTAGAAGACCCTATCTATTACGCATCGTTTTTACATCAAATCTATACGCATGCCGATCCTGATTACACAGGAAGAGTGACAGTCCCAGTGCTTTGGGATAAAAAAACGCAAACGATTGTGAATAATGAATCTGCTGAGATTATTCGCATGTTTAACTCGGCATTTGATGATGTTGGTGCCACTGCTGTGGATTTTTATCCGCATCACTTACAGCAAAAGATTGATGAGTTGAATGAGGTGATTTATTCCTCTATTAATAATGGTGTGTATCGTGCGGGTTTTGCAACAACACAAGCCGCTTATGATGAAGCAGTTATCGACTTGTTTGAGGCACTCAATTCACTTGAAATGCATTTGTCGCAGCGGCGCTTTTTGACTGGGAAGCATATTACAGAAGCGGATTGGCGTCTGTTTACCACATTAGTCCGCTTTGATGCGGTATATGTTGGCCACTTCAAATGTAATTTGAAACGGATTGTCGATTATCCTCATTTGTGGGGTTATCTACGCGATCTCTATCAACAGCCGGGTGTCGCCTCCACAGTCAATATGGCTAACATCAAGGCGCACTATTACGGCAGCCATGAAATGATTAACCCCACACGGGTGATACCGAAGGGCCCTGAGATTGATTTTTTAACATCTCATCACCGCGATAGGATGTAAACAGGTATCGTAGGGCAAAGTCAGTGACCAAGTGAAATATTAACTATATGCACGTCGACTTATTGTCCTTTGTTTCTCGTTTACGGATGATTTGTGTTTCCAAATTAGAAGCATGCCAATCTTTTTATGTTTGCCACAGTTGTTGTAACTGCACTTGTTGCAGCGTTAATGTGCTCAGAAGTAAAAAAGCCGCTTTATGAAATGACCTCGTAAAATTGGACACTTCATTAAGCGGCTTTTCAAGTTTATGCGCAGCACTTCTTATATTTTTTACCACTGCCGCAAGAGCATGGGTCGTTGCGGTTTGGGGTTTTCTCGAAGGTTACGGTTGATGGCTTGTTAAGTAACGTATCAAGCTCGACGGTGTACTCTTCTTTGTCTGCATCGATCTCGATGTTTGCAACAATAGCGTGCTGTGCCACCAATGCCTCAATGTCTGCTTTACGCGTTTCGCTGTTAACGACAACAGAAATTGGCGCTTCTTCGGTCCCCGCTTTTACTTCGCGGTTGACGTTATAGCCAGCAACCGCGTGACTTTGCATGACTTCTTTACGACCTTTGAAAAAAAATTTAGACATTGGAAACTCATTTAAACTGGAATGACAATTAGGAGGGCGATTATACGCATATCTTGGGATTGATAAAGCCGTGATATAAAATCAGCGAAATGACGGCGGGCCTACCATGTGTGGATTCACCCGCATTATATTGAAATCTGCCGTGGCTACGGCGTATTAAGCTGTTTTAACTGTACACTATCGCCACTCTCGAGCCCTTGGCGTACACGATATTCATCGCCAAGTTGAACCAGTCGGCGTTGTAAGCGGTTATCTTCAATGACATCCACATAATGTAATTGACCGATCATATGCACCGCCTGCTCCGGTACTCTTAGAACATACTCCTCACCTGTTTTTACTGTTGCCACACCATAGCTTCCGGGGTACACCGTTGCTGAACCTATCGTCAGTTTGACCACAAAGCTGCGAGAGGTTTTATCTGCCGATGGTTGGATTTGCTCTACTGTTGCATTTTCGTGATATCCAAATGTCGGTATAGAAATCTCTAAGGTATCGTTGAGTGAAATGCTCGATATGACGGATTCTGGGATATCGACTTGTAGCTGTAATGAGTTAGGGTTATACATGCTCAATAGTTGCGTGCCAATTGATGCGGTATCACCAACATTGACAGTTTTTGCCGTAATGAGACCATCAAATGGTGCTGTTATCACGCTGTACCCAAAGGTTGTTTGCGCTTCAGTAACAGAAGCTTGAGCTTGGCGAAAGTTGGAGTTAGCGGTTTTGAGTTGGCTTTCTGCTTTATCTAATTGTGATTGAGACAATAGTTTTTTCTCAACCAAAGTTTGCACACGTACGTGCTCTTTACGTGCTGCGTTTAATTGTGCTTGTGCCGCAGATACCGCTTGTTCGTTTTGAATAACGCGAGCATCAAGATCGGCACTTTCCAAACGTATAAGTACATCGCCGCGTAGAACTTTATCGCCGGGTTCAACCAATATTTCGGCAACACGTGCGATTATACGGGAAGAGAGTACCGCGCTTTGTTCCGCAACAACCGTCCCAGTATAGGTCGAGAGCACAGCTTCAAGCTGGCTTTCTAGTTTCACTTGCTGGTTTGAAGGCGAGAGCGCTGTTTTATTGTCGTATTGTTCAGGTAATTTGTCTGTAAAAATACCGGCCATGAACAAGAATAAAATCCCTAAGATGATAAATAGAAGGGGGCCTAGTAGTTTGTTTGATATGTTCATTCCTCTTCCTCTTGGTTAGGTAAACCATGGCCTGTCGTATTGGCGTAGGCTAAGTGGTAGACCACGGGAACAACGAGCAACGTAAATACCGTGGATGCAGTTATTCCGAAGATAATCGACCATGCTAAGCCATTAAATATCGGGTCGAGTGTAATAACGATATTACCCAGTAGGGTTGTTCCTGCTGTGAGCAATATAGGTCGCATGCGAACGGCGCCAGATTCTATTAACGCATCTTGTAGTGGTTTGCCATCACGCAGTGATTGATGAATGAACTCAATAAGCACCAGTGAGTTTCGAACAACAATGCCTGCCAGAGCAATCATTCCAATCATGGCGGTGGCAGTAAATAGGGCTGGATTGGGGTAGCCGTTGATGGGACTCGAAAATACGTTAAGCAGCCAAAACCCGGGCATTATGCCAATGACGGTGAGTGGTATGGCTAGCATAATGATCCCAGAAACAGCAGGTAATCCGGTTTGTATTAGCATGACAATAAACACGCCAAGTAGGGCTGCAGCATAGGCCAAGCCAAGGTCTCTAAACACATCGACGGTAATTTTCCACTCGCCTTCACCACTCCAAACGACGGAAATATCGTCATCTAATGTCCAACCATTGCCAGCGCCGTTGTTGAAGTAGGTGCGGTTTTTAACGGCAACATAAGGGCCTGTCTCGGCGTTGAGATCGGCGACAACATCGGCAATGACTTCACCAGGTACGCGCCCAACCGGCTCGGCGAAGACATAAACAACGGGTTTTAGGTTTTTGTGGTAGATCGGTTGATTAATAGGCTCTTCAACAAAGTGGCCGAGCTCAGACAGTTGAACTAGGGGTTGAGGAGCATCTTCGACAGCAGTATTGGTAACATATTTACTGATACCAGCCTGACCTCGAACGTATAAATTTTCCAGTTGGCTTAAGCTATCTCGATCCTCTTTTCGTAATCGAAGTTGTACATTGAGTGGGTTAATTTCATTTTCCGCATGCAGAACTGCTAAGTGACCGCCCATATTGGCTGCACGGATGGTCTTATTTATGTCATAGACAGAAACGCCGGATGTTGCGGCTTTTTCTTGGTCGATAATAAACCGCCAACGCGTCAATGGCCCTTGAATAGTAGTATCAACTTCAGTAACGCCAATTTCTTGTGTTAGACGCTGGGCAACAAGTGCAGCTTGCTGCTGTAAGCGCGAATAATCTGTGGTGTCTTTACCATACACTTCAGCCGTAATGGTGGCGATAACAGGTGGTCCCGGCGGAGTTTCAACCAGTTGTATCTCAGCGGAGTGCCGGCGAGCAATGTTTTCTAGGTCATCGCGAAGGCGAATAACGAGTTCGTGAGATTGTTGTTGCCGTTGGTGTTTGTCAGCAAGAACAACCCGTAACTCTCCTTGATAAGGCTCATTTCGCATAAAGTAGTGGCGAACCATGCCATTAAAGTCCATCGGCGATGCCACCCCCGCAAAACCAGAAACAGAGACAACATCTGGAACGCGTACCAAATAGGTAGACAGTTCTCTTAATACATTGGATGTGTCTGTGAACCCTGACTGCTCTGGCATGTTTAAAACAAGCTGAAACTCATTTTTATTGTCGAATGGCAACAGCTTCAACGGCACTAAGCGCAAGGCTGGAAGCAGTGCTGCAGCAACAAAAAGCGCAGCAACAACCACAAGAAACAGCCGACTGTTTTTTCTGCTGGTTAATAACGGAAGCAGTAAGCGTCGATAGCCTCGGTATAGCAGGGTTGATTTAATATCATAAACAGACGCGCTGTGCGCTTGGACAAGAATTTTCTTTGCCAGCCAAGGCGTAATGAAAAAGGCCACGAAAGTACTAAAAATAACACTGATGGGCACGTTGAATGCCAGCGGCGCCATATAGGGGCCCATCATGCCAGTAATAAAAAACATGGGCGTAAAAACAATCACAATAGCAACAGTAGACATCAAAAGTGCACTACGTATCTCTGCCATTGCTAATACAATCGCCTTGCCTCGCGCTAGGCCCTTTTGTTTTAAATAGCGCTCAATATTATCGATACTGGCAATAGGGTCATCGACGATTAAGCCTAATGCGAGTATCAATGCAAATAGTGTAACGCGGTTAATGGAGTAACCAAATAGAAAGTCCATTCCTAATGCCGCACCGTAACTGATAGGTATGGCGATACCAACCACCAGTGCGCTACGCCAATTAAGAAACAGGCCAACAAAAACAACCACAGTGAGAATAGAGATACCAAGACTGGCAACAAGGTTAGTGACTTTGTCGTCTGCAGTATGACCATAATCACGAATAATAGAGAGTTCTACACTGCTTGGCATTTGCTCAGCTTTAATTCGCTCGAGTTCTTGGACAACAGCGCGTGACACAGTGACGGCGTTAGCGCCTTTTTGCTTAGCGACAGAGATAAAAACCGCTGGACGTACCTCGCTAGGCTCACCATCTTCTCCCCCGGCTTGGAACCAGGTATCGGTAGTCGCTTCTTGTGGGCCATCAAGTATGTCGGCAATATCCCCCAGAAAGACAGGCTTACCATTAATAACGTTGACCACTACGCGTTCTAGCTCCTCTGCAGAATGAAAGAAGTGCCCACTTTCTAATACGAAGCGTGTATTATTGATATGCGCTGTGCCAGCTGACACTTTGTTATGCGAGAGGTTGAACGCATTGCGCAAGTCTTCAAATGTTGTCTTACGGCTTGCCATTGCGGCACTGTCCAAGGCAACTTCAACTAATCGATTTTGTCCGCCAATAACCGAGACGGCATTCGTGTGGTGTAGCGCGTTTAGGTTTTGGGTTGCTTGTTCGGCAATGCGTCGCAGACCGAAGTGATCGATGCTGTCTGGATCGGTTGAATACAGCGCGGCAACAACAATGGGCACATCATCAATCTCAATCGGTTTAACGGCCCAAGTGGTCACTGAGCTTGGAATGCGATCTTGGTTAGAATAAAGCTTATTGTAGAGCTTTACCAACGCAGCTTCGCGTTCTTCTCCAACATAAAAGCGAACAATGACATGTGCTTGATTCTCCATTGAGGATGAATATACATACTCAACACCATCAATTTGGCTTAACAGTTTTTCTAAGGGTTCGGTGACTTGTTTTTCAATCTGTTTGGCGGATAGCCCCGGTGCGTCAACAAATACATCGGCCATAGGCACGACAATTTGCGGATCTTCCTCTTTGGGAGTAAGCCATAGTGCAGCGCCTCCAAGTATCAACGTGATAATGATAATGATTGGAGGAAAAAAGCTGTTCATCACTGTTTGGACGATGCCTCCGTGCTGATTGTGTTTCATGTTATCCTCCAATAAGTACTGTTTAGCCATATTATTGCGTGTTGTAAAAAGGTGTTAGTGATAACCCGCACAGTTTTTAATGCATTAAAGTGAAGAAGGTGGCATATCGCAAAATACACGATGTAATGTATTTAACAGCAGCTTAATTCGCTCATCTGACAGTGAGTAGAACACTTGCTGTGACTCCTTTCTCACTGACACTAGCTGATGTTGCCGCAGCACTTTGAGCTGTTGGGAAAAAGCTGACTGACTCAGTTGCGAAGCTTGCCATAGCTCGGTAAATCCCCGCTCATTTTCAATGAGTTGGCAAAGGACCATCAATCTTTCTGGATGAGCCATTGATTTTAAGAACTCAGCTGCTTGCGTTGAATTGCTTCTCATCGCATCGATGTTCATTGAATCTATGTCTATTGGATCTATGTTCATCACAACCTCACGTCTCTGACAATAAGATGACTTAAAGTATCATTAGTTTTTGCTAATTTAGCAAGTAAAAAATTAGTAATTGCTAAATTCTTTGCTATAGTAGATGTAACAAACAAAGAGGGAGATAAAAGATGACGATTGATAATGGTGTTCGAGCTTTAGCGGGAACAATGGTGCTGTTGTCACTACTATTGAGCCATTTCTTGCACCCGAATTTTGTATGGCTAACCGTATTCGTTGGCGCTAATTTACTTCAAAGTGCATTTACAGGGATCTGTCCTGCGGTATATTTTTTGAAAAAACTGGGTTTAAAATAACGCTATGCGTTGTATTAAGACGACATTAATATCAAAAAGTCGGTGTTATTGAAGTTAGGGCGCTTTAAACGGTTGTTCAGTTAGGCGACCCAGTAACGTAGCCTAACTGAGCGATGTTAAATTAGCTGTCCGGTGCGTATTGTGCTTTTAGTTCACGTCGCAACACTTTGCCGACATTACTCTTAGGCAAACTATCGCAAAATGTGACGGCTTTCGGTACTTTATACCCCGTCAGGTGTTGTCGACAATGTTGCCTAATTTCTTCTTGCGTTAAGTCTTCCAAGCCAACGACAAATAGTGCCACTCTTTCACCCGCGACCTCATCATGAATACCAATTGCAGCGGCTTCGAGAATGCTGGGATGTAATAGAGCAACCGCTTCGATTTCAGAGGGATAAACATTAAAACCCGAAACGAGAATCATGTCTTTCTTACGGTCGCGAATGGTGAAGTATCCCTTCTCATCCATGCTACCAATATCCCCCGAGCTTAACCAGCCATCAGGGCTAAGGCATTCACGTGTTTCAAGCTCATTTTTCCAATAACCTTGCATGACTTGCGGGCCGCGAATTTGTATTTCACCTGTTTCTCCCGTTGCGACGGGATTACCCTTCTCGTCGACGATGCGCATTTGTGTGCTCGGTAAAGGAACGCCGATATTATCAACAAATGCCTGTTGTGTATTTAATCCGCCAGCAACAACTGGCGAGCACTCGGTCAGGCCATACCCTTCTATTACCGGCATATTGGTTACAGCCTGCCATTCGTCAGCGACACTTTTTTGTGTGGCCATGCCACCAGCAATGGTAAAGCGGCAATGCGAAAAGTCGGCATGCCTAAACCCTTCGTGTTTAAGTAGCCCAACAAAGAGCGTGTTTAGGCCAAACATCATGGTAAATGGGTAGCCTTTTAGATCTTTAGCGAAAGCATCTAGGTCACGAGGGTTAGTGATAAGCATGTTACACCCGCCCATGTACATAAATAGCATCATGCTGACGGTATTAGCAAAGATGTGATAGAGCGGCAGGGGGGTAACGGCACGCTCTTTTTCTTTTAGTGTGCGAGGCCCAAAGTGTGCAAACACCTGCAATACATTGGCGACAATGTTTCGATGGGATAACACTGCCCCTTTCGCGGTGCCAGTTGTGCCGCCAGTGTACTGCAAGAAAGCACTATCTTCAGCGCGAAGCTGTGGTCGTTGATAGTTAAGCTGTTTTCCTTCTGTCAGCACACGACGCATGGATATTGCGTTGGGCAGATGATAATTAGGCACCATCTTTTTAATGTGCTTGACCACAAAATTGACCACGGTTCGTTTATGAGGAGCCAGCTGGTCGCCAATATTGGTAAGAATAACATGTTGGACTTTTGTGTCGTTGATCACTTTTTGCAGTGTATTGCCAAAGTTGGTCACTGCGACAATGGCAGTTGCGCCGCTATCATGTAATTGATGTTGTAGTTCTCGAGCTGTGTAGAGAGGGTTTACATTGACAACGACCAGCCCTGCTTTTAAAGCACCGAAGAGGGCGATGGGATATTGGAGCAGATTTGGCATCATTAATGCGATGCGATCGCCTTTTTTCATTTTAAGTGTCTGCTGTAAGTAAGCAGCAAAGGCCGTCGCGTGGGTGTCTAGCTCGTTATAACTGAGTTTTTTACCCATATTGATGAAAGCAGTATAATTTGCGTATTTGGCACAGCTTTGCTCTAACAGGGCTAAAATTGAATCAAATTCATCAGCATTAATTTCAGCTGAAACATTACTTGGATAACTTTGTAGCCAAGGCATTGTATTCGTCATGATGATACATATTCCATTATTTCGTAATCACTGAAAAGCGTTGCAAGTGAGAAGGTTACTTTGTTTTTAATCTGTATAGCAATCACCGTATTAAATTATTGAGAGATAACTACATGGTAGTTTAAAGCAACTAGCATCATGATATTTAGTCATGACATGACTGAAGCTGGTTATTTCACATGCAATATGAATAACGATGGTATTATCAATTATCAATGTTATGTTTTTGTTTTTAATTTTGATTATGCGCATGCTTGGGTTGTTTCTTATTTGCAGTTGTTATCAATGCGGGATCACCAGTAATTGACTGTAATCAAATTTGCTGAAGAAGGGATAAAAAGTACCATTTTAGGGACGTTTCATACCTTTTGACCATTTTAACATTAAGTACGATGGTATTAACTAGAAGAAGATAGGTAACACAATGATCGATGGAAAATGGCTTGAGCTATATCAATACCTTCAACAGCAGACTGGTGGTTTTGAATACGATGGTGATGTCGAAGATAGTCTAGGAAGCAAATATAACTTTATTAAAAGTCAATTTAGTACTATCAACGACGAAGGCGATAACAATAAGAATGATTGGCTAGAGCATGAAGCCTTTACTGCTTTTTTTGCAGACGTTATTCGTAATGGCAGTTTGACTCTGACACAGATGGAGACGGTATTTAATATTCTGATGTCAGCGAAGTTGTGTCAGCTGGCATTGGCATTGATTAATTATTTTAAACCTGAACTTGCAGAAGACGAATACTACCTAAAAACGGGGTTAATCTATCAGCAGATAGGCGAGCATGATTACGCTAAGTCTATGTTTGAACAAGGAGTAGAGTCGAACTCCAGCAACGCCTTGTGTTTGAGTCACCTAGGCTTTAGTTATATCTATACAGGTAATAATTCTGCTGCGATCGATAAATTTAAACAGTTAGTTGAGCTTACGCCCGATGCTGCAGGCGCATATCAGAATCTTGCTGGTTGTTATTATCAAGAAAGTGAATTTGAATTAGCGGCAGAGAACTGTGAACAGGCATTTGCATTAGACAATTCGATTGTATCGACATACATAACTGCGATCAGTTCGTATTTGGCGCTAAAGAACACAGAAAAAGCAGAAGAATGGATTCAGTTGTCAATTGATAATGAAATGGAGTCAATGGAGCTGGTCCGTTTATGCGGTATTTCAGCGTTGCAGTGCCAGCGTTATGAAGAAGCGATTGAAGCATTTACCCACTATACCAGTGTCATACAAGATGCCTACGATGTGATTAATTTAAAGGTTAAGGCATGCGTTGCTGCTGAGCAGTGGGACGGATTAGAAAGTGATATTAACAGTTTGCTCGCGTTAGACCCTCATGAAAGCGAACTTTTAGAGGCGCTATTCTTAACATACTTTAATACTAAAAAGTGGAAAGAAGCGGAAGGCGTTATAACGGCGCTAAATAAAGTTTCACCTAAATATGGAACGGTTTATCGTCAGCAGATCAATGAAATTAGGCAGCACCATAGTATTGCAGTAAATGTAATAGACTAGTAGTTGGAGTTAAATGTGAAAAAAGAAAGTATAAACGAGGACGCCGTAAATCCGTCTCGTCGTAATTTTTTAAAGATGGGAGGTGTCGCTGCTGCGGCAGCGACTGTTGGTGCATCGGCTGGTGCAGGATTTGTATTGGGTAGAGATCCAGATGCGAATGTCGGTTGGGGTCGTACGGAAGCAGGTAAAGATATGTTCTTTAACCGCGAACCATTCCGTGTTGAAACCGCGCCAACATTAGAAGTGGCAGGAAAGCTGGAACGCCCAGAGTGGAATGACTTCTTGTTCCACCGCACTCGGGCCTTATCTGCATTGATGAAAAAAGGCTGGGTACCAACAACAGACTGGAGAGATATCCCAGATGAGCGTATTCGTGAGTACTACTCTCGCTACCCAGAGCGTTGGGATGACATGTTGCAGTCGTTTAGTGAAAAAGCTAAGCACGAGCAAAATATTGAGCGTCATCGCGATCAATTTGCATTAGGTTGGGCGCATTCAGCTGCGTTTATGCGTGGGTCTTCAAGTAACTTTCCACCAAAACCAAAAGGTCACCCGGATGAGGTCGATTTTCAATGGGTAAAAAGGGATAGACAAGCGTTTAAATCGCCAGCGCACGCCTCAGATTTGATCAAAAAAATGGCGTTTAAGTTTGGGATGAGTATTGTAGGCATTACCAAACTCGATCCAAATTTTGTCTTCAAAAATACCATGCGCGGCATGCCAGAATGGGATGACTCAATCCCTAAACACTGGAAGAACGTTATTATCTTCGGTACGCCGATGAACTGGGACCCAATGTATGCTGCGATTGGTTATTCCACCTCGTATGATGGCTATTTTAGAGCTAAAAACGCATCGGGTCTGATGGCGGCATATTTGGGAGAGTTAGGTTATGCCGCTCGTCCACAGTGGCCAGGTTCGGATTACGAAATTATCGTCCCACCATTGGCAATTCAAGCTGGTATGGGTGAAGCATCTCGAAATGGTATTTTATTAACGCCGGAGCTAGGACCAAATATTCGCTTGGCGGCAGTGATCACGGATTTGGATCTAGAAGCGGATAAGCCAATCGATATTAAAGTTCAGCACTTCTGTGAAGAGTGTAAAATTTGTGCTGATTCTTGCCCGAGTGGATCAATTAGCTATGCAGATAAGCCAGACGACGTAGTGCGTGGTTACCGCAAGTTTGCCTTCAACCAAGACAGCTGTTGGACACTATGGCGTCAAGGGCCAACCGAAACAGCCATGGGTTGTCGTGTCTGTATAGCGGTGTGTCCTTATACGCGGAAAAATAACTGGATTCATGCTCTAGTGAAGGAAGCCGATCCACGCGACCCAACGGGTCTTACGCGTAAAACACTGCTCGCGATGCAGCATAACTTTTTCTATTACCCTGATGCAGACGCCTACCATGGTGACTGGAATGGTGGACGTTTTGCCGGTTATCACCAGCCACCAGAGTGGTTACGTAGTGAGAACTACTTGAAGGTGACACAGACTTGGGAATATGACGGAAACTGGGAGGGCTTTTAATGTTTCCACAATCAACAATACTTGATCCTCTTTTTTGGATGGCGCTAGGTGCGCTGCAGGTTCTGGTTTTCGCCGGTGCAAACCAATGGGCTAAAGAGTACCGTCTAGGTATGAATGCTTGGAAATGGTGCTTAGTTGGTGGCTGGTGGTTTTCTCTAATGTTAACCATTGCTGGTGCATTCACATTATTGGGTGAGAATGAAGGTATGGCAGGGTGGTATTTCCTTGGCTTTGTTGGCACTCTGTTGATTATCGCTGGTGCGATATTATTACGGGTACTGATTGCGATTAAACCCAAGGACTTAGGTGTACAGTAAATAAGGAAATCCCCCGTATAGTGAACGTGCGGGGGAGTGATACAACATGAAAAAATCAACTTCAAAGTCAAAACAACTAGAGAAAATACTCAGTATTTTCTCTATCTTGTTATTCGTTGTAGCATGGTATTTGGGTGGAGAGCGCAACCAGCATAATCAATTGGCACAACTCACCCATTTAATGCTTCAAGCCGAGCAATTAACACCAACTGGCTCGAATAGCTATCGTGGTGTATCTGTTGCTCAAGATGGGTCAGAGACGGTTGAGTGGATCAGTGTTGGGCACGGCATCGGTTATGGCGGTGAAATGACTGCTGGGATCAATGTTTCACCCAGTGGTAAGGTTCAATCGTTTGCTGTTATTGCATCAAAAGAGACATCAAGCTATCTACATAAAGTCATGCAGAGTGGCATTGCAGATCGTATTTTAGGCCAGTCGATTGAAAGTACTGTACTCGTTGATAGTGTAACGGGTGCGACATTGACAACCAATGCGCTGAATGATGCGATTGATCGTGCGGCCGAGCCAGTTCGAGAGCAACTATTTAATTTCCGTTTATCTGAGCCGAAAAGTGTATTCGCTACTTTGCAATGGCTAGATGCTGCTGCCTTGTTAGTATTTGCCATTGCGGTGTGGGCGAGCAGAACTCGACATAAAAATAAGGTGCAGATTAACTGGGTTGTGTTGACTATATCGATGGGCCTGTTTGGCTTCTACTCTGCCAGTTTGTATACGAGTGCCACTATGGGGATGCTGATGTCAGGCGTTTGGTGGCAAGGCTTAGCGAGTTTCACACCGTTAATTTTGTTGCTGTTAAGTGTCGGATACATTTTATATTACAACAGAAATATCTATTGCCAGAACTTGTGCCCATTTGGTGCAGTACAACAGTGTTTGGCAAAAGTTGGTAATGCAAAAGCGTCAACATTGAAACACAGTGCCTTTTTGTGGTTTCCACGATTTTTATTGTTAGCAACATTATGCTTGGGTGCATATTTCCGTAATCCAGTAGCGTTTTCCTATGAACCATTTGGCATTATGTTTGGCATGATAGGTACGATGTATCTTTTTGTCCTTACTATTTTGATCATACTCACGTCATTACTTGTTAGGCGTCCATGGTGTCAGACATTGTGCCCGATCAAAGCCATGACCGACTTTTTAACGTTTAATAAGACGTGGTACAAGCAAGCTCAGAAACAACGAGAAAAGCAACGTCGCCAGCTCAAAAAAGAAGCTCAAGGCGAAAAAGCCAAAGGAGTGCGTTAATCATGAGAAAGACGATGACGTATGTTTTTTACTGTTTCGCGACGGGATTGATCTTGGCACATCTTTGGGGGAATTTTGTCGCTCAAAGCACTTTGGCACAACAAGATGCACCGTTATACCTGTTTAGTGTTGGCGTTGAAAGGACTGTAGAGTTAGACGTTGAGATTGACTATAAAAAAATTGGTGAACAGTTATCTAGCCAAAAATACTGATTGGATAATGATATAAAGAAAGGAAGCAAAAAGGGCGTTTTCGCCTTTTTTGTCGTTTAGGGACAATGTGATAAATAAAGATATTCCAGCGGTAAGTTTAGACTTTTCAAGCCATAGTCTTGAATTAAAAGTGAATAAAATTTCCCGCTTTTACAAGCAACGTGAAGCGTTATATATTGGTAAAGCTCATCGCTTGCGATTTAATGCGCTGGTGTATATCACTGCGGGTGAGGGTTATCACTTTATTGATTACAAAAGGTATTCAATAAAAGCGGGCACTTTGTTGACCTTGGGTCGACATCAAGTACACCATTTTGCAGAGCATTCCTCAGTTGAAGGATATGTTATCTCGTTTAATAATGCGTTTTTACAGTCTAGAGGGGGAGATCCTTTTGAGGACTTAATTGCCTCTGCGCTGCAAGAAGTAAATTGTATCAGTGATACGGATGACATATTGCGATCGCTTTTTGAGCAAGTTAGCCAGGAATATAAAAACAAACAGAACCGTTACCGAGAAGAGATAATCCGTCACTTAATGCGTGTCATTATGTTAAAGCAAGTGGTGCCTTATTACGAAGCATTGCGGCATGATGATAGTAGCCAAAGTTATAATAGTGGTTATTATGCGCTTAAAAGCCAAATTGAGCAGGTATTTACTGAGCGACCACCTGTCAGTGCGGTTGCAAATATGATGGGAAAAAGCGCGAAACAGTTAGATAAAATTGCCAAGGATTATTCAGGCAAAAGTGTGAAAGAACTTTTAGATGATCGGGTACTGTTAGAGGCTAAGCGTTTGTTGGCGTTTAGTCAGCATTCAATCGCTGAGATTTCGTTACAACTTGGTTTTAAAGAGGCGACGAACATGACCAAGTTTTTCAAACGCCACACAGATTTAACCCCCAAAGATTTTCGTGAGCTTTGTCGCTCAAATGTTTCAAAGAGGGCAATATAGTTTAAGCAGAACGGCAATAATACAGTGACATTGGGCCGGTTTATCTCGTTGCTTGGGACGATGTTGTTTTTAAGTGGCGGGGAAGGTTTCTATGCCCTTGTCCTCCCATGAAGGAAATATGTGCCTCAATTAACGACGTAGGATCGCTGTTGGTTTGTGGGCATACTTCTAGTAAGGCAATAATTAAGCGATCTAAACGTAGTAAACACCATTTTCTCACCTCTGCATCGTAGTCGGTGTTAATGGCCATTTTCTGTAAGTAAGCGTAAGCCAATTGTAGCCACTGTTGCTTTTCTTGTGCGTTATTAGAAAAGGTAGCGCTGATTTCGACACAAACCAGATACCACTCACTGATAGCACGTTGTTTAATGTCGGTGAGCGGAGGTGTGAAAATCTCATTAGGGGCAGCAATAAGCCAGTGAGGAAATTGTGTCGAAAGTGTTGGTTTATTGCTTAGCCACGCCTCTATATTCGGGATAGATGCGTTGATAGGGTTGTACATACACGACTCCACACCAAAGAATATATCAATAAGTGTAGCCCATGTTTATAGAAGAAAAGACTTTTATAATAAATAGATAGATCAAAAAACAGGAGCCTTTAGCTCCTGTTTTTGTATCAAAGAAGTTGATGCTGACTGCTGCTTTAGCTCAGCAATCCTTTAATGAATCGAATAATTATGTCTTTAATGCGGGTGAAAAAGCCACCACGATTAACATCTTCTAATGCAATCAGCGGCACTTCTGCAACAACATCATCGCCAAGTTGATAAATCAGCTTACCTACCGCTTGGCCTTTCATGATAGGCGCTTCCAGTTCGCCGTCTAGCTCTGCATTCGCTGCAAGTGATGAGCGCTGGCTGCGCATGATGGTGACGAATGTATCTTCGCTTACACCCAACGCAACTTCTTTTTCTTCACCCATCCAGACACGCTCGGTAACAATGCTTTGCTCAGCTTTATGTGGTGAAACCGTTTCAAAGAAGCGGAAACCGTAGTTTAGTAGTTTCTTGGACTCGGCTTCACGGCTACGTGCACTGTTTGCACCCATAACCACGCTGATAAGGCGCATTTGCCCTTGTGTAGCAGAAGTCACTAAGTTATAGCCAGCGCCTTTGGTGTAACCCGTTTTCATGCCATCGACGTTAAGGCTTCTGTCCCATAGTAGCCCGTTACGGTTATTTTGTGTGATGCCGTTGTAAGTAAAAGATTTTTCGCTGTAGTATTTATGCTGATTAGGTACGTCGCGGATAATCGCACGCGCGAGCGTCGCTATATCTCTTGGGGTAGTGTACTGGTTATCAGCATCAAGACCATGCGCATTTTGAAATTGTGAACTTGCCAAGCCAAGAGATGATGCCCAAGAGTTCATTAGGCTAACAAACGCATCCTCTGAACCAGCGACGTGCTCTGCCATTGCAACACAGGCATCATTACCTGATTGAACAATAATGCCGCGGTTAAGGTCTTCTGCAAGCACGGATTTTCCGACTTCAATAAACATTTTTGACGAGTCTGGGAAGTTACGGGCCCATGCATTTTGACTAATTACGACATTGTCTTCGAGTGAAATATTGCCCCGTTTAACTTCTTGACCAATGACATAGCTGGTCATTAGTTTGGTTAAGCTTGCAGGGTTTAAAGAATCATCAGGGTTTTCCTGTGCAAGGATTCGACCTGAATGGTAGTCCATTAAGATGTAACCTTTCGCTGCCACTGCCGGAGCATCGGGAACCACGCTTGGTGCGGCAATCACAGAAGCGGACAGAAGTGTAGTAAAAGAAGCGAGTCGCATTATCGCGGCAGCGTTATTCATGAAAAAACCTTTGAAAAGCAAAAAATTTAACTGTCATTAACCGTAACTCAGATTTGAAATGTCACAAAAGAAAAATTGCAAGCATTCATTACAATGACGCAAAAAATGCGAGTCATTTTGTTTCTGAGTATAGGCAGTGAATTACAATAGCATAGTCAACCATATAACAGACCTAAAAGTGTCAGAAAAGTGCCAGAAAAATGCGATTTTTTAACTAATTCCATCTGATCTTGTGATGATAAACAAGAATAGACACTTAGCGCAGCGAATTATGGATGACGTTAGCAGCAGGATAAATGAAATGGGCTACAGTAAATGTTGACTGTTTCTACTCACCACAGTGGGTGAACAATCTAGAAGGAGATAAAAGATGACGGTCTATTTTGTTCACGCATTCATCTATTTGTGTGCAGCGGTGATTGCTGTACCACTCGCCAAGCGGTGTGGCCTTGGCTCGGTACTGGGCTACTTGTTGGCGGGGGTAGTAATAGGACCCGTTATTGGGTTAGTCGGGGAGGAGACACTGACAATTCAACACTTCGCTGAATTTGGTGTGGTGATGATGTTGTTTTTGGTTGGCTTAGAGTTAGAGCCTCGCATGTTATGGGAAATGCGTCATCGTTTGATGGGGTTAGGCGGTTTGCAAGTTGGCCTTACAACAGGGTTGATCTTCCTATTGGCAGCGTGGTTTGGTTTACCATGGCAATATGCGTTAGCGATCGGGCTTATATTTTCTCTCTCTTCTACAGCGATTGTATTGCAGACGTTCAGTGAAAAAGGCTTGGCTAAAACAGAGGGTGGCAGGGGGGCATTTTCGGTTTTGTTATTTCAAGACATTGCTGTGATCCCAATGTTAGCCTTGATCCCATTACTGGCAGTACCCGATCTTATCGTATTATCGCAAGCATTGGCTAATGCTGCTGCACATCACGAGTCTGTCAGTTTTGTGGCTGACTTACCGGGTTGGTTACATGCATTGATTATCGTTATCTCTATTGGCGCAGTCGTAATAGGAGGGCACTACTTAAGTCGGCCTCTATTCCGGTTTGTTGCCCAGTCAGGCTTAAGGGAAATATTCACCGCCGCTGCATTGATGTTAGTCATCGGTATTGCTGCGTTAATGAGCATTGTTGAATTATCGCCAGCACTAGGCACCTTTTTAGCGGGTGTAGTGTTAGCAAACAGTGAATTTAGACATGAATTAGAAAGTAATATAGAGCCATTTAAAGGGCTGTTGCTTGGTTTGTTCTTTATTACTGTTGGCGCAGGTATCGACTTTACGATGCTGGTCAACAATGTGGGCACTGTTCTTATGCTGACAGCTGGGGTTATTGCATTAAAAGCCCTTGTTTTACTGTGTTTAGCTTTCTTGTTTAAATTGAGCGGTAGCGCAAAGTGGTTGTTAGCGCTAAGCCTTGCTCAAGCCGGTGAGTTTGGCTTCGTACTTCTTAGTTTTTCGGCTCAAAACCATGTATTGCCGTTGGAGTTGACGCAGATCCTGTCGTTGGTTGTTGCCCTGTCGATGTTTTTAACGCCTGGGCTGTTTATTATCTATGAGAAAGTGATATTGCCTCGCTATGAGCAAACGACCAATGAACAAGAGGCTGATACGATTGACGACCACGGGACGGTATTGATTGCTGGAATGGGACGTTTTGGGCAGATAGTAAACCGCTTCTTGGTGGCTAATGGCGTAAAAACAGTCGTACTCGATCATGATGCCCCTTTGATTGAGCGGCTTAGGAAGATAAAAAATATAGGGTATTTTGGCGACGCAACTCGGCCTGATTTGTTGCATACAGCAGGTATTGCTGACGCAGAGCTACTTATTGTCGCACTAGATGATCAAGCGCGCACGACTGCGCTCGTGCAGTACACTAAACACACTTATCCAAACGTCAAAGTGATGGCGCGTGCTTACGATCGTGGCCACGGGTATGAACTGCACTTCGCTGGCGCGGATTTTGTGATATCAGAGACTTATTACTCGGCACTCAATATGGGCGGGCAGGCGTTGGCAGCTTTGGGTGAAAGGTCTGAGCACGTTGAGCAGTTGAAGTCCGCGTTTTTAGGGGTTGAGATGCAAAGCAAAGACAAGATGTATCAAGCATGGAAAGAGAGCACGGAAGACAATAAGTATAATGCTAACTTTTTGGAGTTATTTGTCAAATTAGAAGAAGCTCTGGGTGAAACTATGCGTAATAATCGTCATCCTGATAGCGGTGCAGTGGCTAAAAAAAGTGACAAACGTGCTGCTGCAGAGTAAACATGAGTAGTTAGTTCTGTCTTGTATGCTGATTGGGCTCGAGTTATATACAGGGAGATGTTATGACTTTGAATGAATTATTTACCTTGCGGGAAATGGTTGAAACCCGGGTTAATAGGTATTGGGCATTTTGGTCTGTATCAATTTTTGCTGTGTGTGGGTGGTTGTTTTCAAATTCCGCTACACGTTTGGATGTTTTTTCCTCAATTTTAATCGCGATAGGGTTGTTGGTATTTTTTATTGCTAATATGAGTGTCATATTTTTTTCAACTCGTCTCTCCTTGTCCATAGAAAAAGAAATCATTGTAAAAGCCAATGATAGTAATGCATTGTCACCTGAATTTAAGCAGGCGTTAACAGGTAACGCTATACGTACTCGATTATTACTGACGTTGGTGATGCATGCGATTATCGATGTTGCGCTATTGATCGCGCTAGTGGTAAAAGGCGTGTCTGCAATGAAAACACCACCAGTTAAAGATGTTGCAATGGCATGGTTAGAGGTGAAGGGATTTGCACTACTCAGTGAGTTAGCAGTGGCATTTACCTAACGAATACTTCCAACAATAAGATGCCTTTAGCAAGATTATTAAAATAAATTAGAAAATTGGAACATCAATAGTGAATTATTTACGTTATCGCGACTAATATGCACATTCTCCTTTTTAGCTCTGTACCAGATGGTTATCTGTTTGTTAAGCTCTGCTTTTATAAGCTAAACATAATTGATGAACTGCGAGGTCTTTACTCCTTCAGCGGTTCTATCAATTTATAATTATGATAATTTAAGGGTTTGTTATGCAATATACAGTCTATTTGTCGGGCGAAATCCATTCCAATTGGCGTGAACAAATTATAGAAGGATGTAAGAGTAAAGGACTGGCGATTGATTTTAGTTCTGCCATCACTGATCATGATTCAAGTGATGCGTCAGGGGATTGTTTGGGACAAGAAGAGGTGCCTTTTTGGCGCGACCATAAATCCGCTAAGGTGAATGCGATTCGGATTCAGAACGCCATTAAATCTTGTGATATTGCGGTGATTCGTTTTGGTGATAAATACAGACAGTGGAACGCAGCCTTTGACGCAGGTTATTGTGCCGCAATGAATAAACCTTACATTACCCTGCATGATGAAAGTCTTGTGCACGCCTTGAAAGAGGTGGATGCATCAGCCCATGCATGGGCGACCACGCCGGCACAAATTGTTGAGTTACTGACGTATTTAACGTCATCGTAAGTCATTGCGCTAACGTCACTGTTTTCGGACGTTAGCGCTACTTTAGTCAATGTTAATAGCTTGGGGATATTTTCCCATCGACGAGCATAACAGCTTGGATTTACTCATTGTTACTTAATCAATCACCTCAATCCAGCGTGCCATTTCTCTTTGTAGCTCCTTTTGCAGTGTGGTTTCGGTATCAGCACTGCGCCGTAGACATGTCCAAGACCAAGACACAGAATCTGCCACAAAGTTCACATCAAGCTTGTGTATACGGCCTTGGTTGACGTAAGGCTCGGCTGAGGAGAGGGGTAACACTATGTAACTATTGTTGTCCGATGTCTCTAATATGTCGATCGCAAAATCCACGGTGCTGATTGTCTGGGTTATGGGACTAATTATTGCCATGTCGCCAAGCCCGGCTTCAAGATAACTCTCTAGAATAATTTGCGGGTGAGCTTGAAGCAAAGTAAGAGAGCATGACCTATGCTTTAGGTAATCTGATTTAGGTGAGCAATAAACACCAAATTTAATTGCGCCAAGATAGTATCCGAATAAACCTTTTATAGGTCTTGAACGACCTGACACCAGTTGTATTGATAGATTAACCTCACCTCGACTGATTGTTTGAATTGCTGCATTTTTGCTTTGTGCCAACCAGTTTACAGCAACCATTGGATTGTTTTTATGCAGGAAATTTGCCAAGCCTTTCAATAGTTGTTTTGGTGTAATGGGGTCATAACCTATTGTAATCTCACGTTCGCATTGGTTATCTTTTAAGCTTCTAACTAAATGCACAACTTCCTGTTTTTGAATGATAAAAGATTTAGCATGGATGAAAAGTTGCTCAACATCTTTTCGCATAACGGGCAATTTTTTTGTGCGATCGAATAGTTCAATATCCCAGTCTATTTCAAGATAACTGACGAGGTTGTGTATTGTCGATCTATCCTTGCCCAGAGCTCGAGCTGCAGCACTAAACGAGCCTTGTTCAACGACAGTAATAAATGCTTCCAATTGATCGAAAGTAAATGAGTTCATGATTGTGGCCATGGCGTTTGTTGGTATTTCTGCAACATAACAGAGGTGATTGGCTTAGTCTAGTTGTGTAAATTGTCATAAACAATACAGATGGATTACCTCCGTCAGTTTGCTTAGATCAATAAAGGAAGAAGAATGCATTTTAAATTAGCCGGCTCCGCCGCGTTATGTCTCGCTTTGGTAGGTTGTGGTTCTGTAGATACAGTTGACGCAGTGAATTATGATTTGGTCATCAATCAAGGCCGCGTGATTGACCCAGAAACCAAGACTGATCAAATTTTAAATATTGGCATTAAAGATGGCACAATTCAAACGTTGACAACTCAGCCTTTGTCTGGGGAACGTGAAATTGATGCTACAGGCAAAATCGTTGGTCCTGGTTTCATTGACTTACATACCCATAGCGGGCTGCCTTTTGGTGCTAGATTGCAAACACGTGACGGGGTAACTACAGCCCTTGAGCTTGAAGCTGGTGCTTTCCCAGTAACAGAATATGGTAACTTTTTGCGTTTTGCTCCTCATATCAACTACGGAGCGTCAGTAGCACATTATGCCATTCGTACTCAAGTGATTGAAGGCCGTGAGATGCCTTGGCTTGTGGGTGAAGAAGGCGTAATGGTGCCGGGTCGAGCCTTTATACAACAAGCTACGTCTGAAGAAGTTGAGCAGATGCGTGCATTGTTAATTGAAGGTATAGAACAAGGTGGACTTGGAATTGGCCTACTATTGGACTATATGACACAGGCTGTTACAGATGAAGAGCTACGAATGATCTTTGAAGTGGCAGCAGAGTATGAAGCACCGATTTGGGCGCATATTCGCCGTGGCGTCAATGGTGATATTCAACCTCTATATGATGTGCTAGATCTAGCCGTAGAAACAGGCGCACCATTACATTTCTCGCACATAAATGCTAACGCGATGGGTGAAGTTGGTAATTGGCTAGCAGTCATAGATGAGGCAAACAAGAACGGCGCTGATGTTACCATGGAAGTGTTCCCTTACACGGCAGGTTCAACATCGATATCAGCTGATGTGTTTGACCGTGATTGGAAGACCGTCTTTAATATTAGCTACGAAGATGTGCAATGGGCAGAGACAGGCGAATTCTTCACTGAAGAAACTTGGTATCAGAAGCGTCAAGAGCGTCCAGATGGCATCATTATCCACCACTACATGAAAGAAGAGTGGTTACAAGAAGCAATGCAACATCCTAAAATGATGATCGCTACAGATGCGATGCCATCCTTTAGTGCAGAGCAAAGAGCAGCACCAAATGGCGCTGGTACCTATAGTCGACTACTGACTAATTATGTGCGTGATGAAAAGGTATTGACCTTAACGGAGGCTTTTGCCAAGGGTAGTTACTATCCTGCCCAGCGTCTTGAAGGTGTTGCACCAGTGTTTAGCAAAAAAGGTCGTGTACAAGAAGGTGCGCATGCTGACTTATTGATTTTTGATCTAGACAAACTGAGCAGCAATGCCACTTATACTGACCCATATCAGCCAGCTACCGGTTATGATTACATCATGATTGAAGGACAGATTGTAGTTGAGCATGATGAAATGACGGATGCTACGCCAGGTCGTCCTCTTTTAGGTAATACGCCGCTAAACTAAAGTATTTTCTATACAGGCATACGACTAAGCATTAAATGACTAAAGGCTCTACGTTTAAGTAGAGCCTTTTTAATATAACAATGCAAACAATAAGCTACGTGAACTTTGGATTAGTCACAGAACATTTGTTATGCGGTTTCGGAACCATAGCCTTAAGCTCAGCACGCAGTTTAATAAATAACGATGGGTATAAAACTACCCATTGTGCTTTTATCATGTGTCATTTCCCACCCATAGTCGCTTGCCAAAACGGACAAAATGGCTAGCACGGTAAAGGGTTCTAGTTTTAATTGTTTGAATTTAAATGACTAAAACTCCATTGTTAATATTTGGTATCTAACTTGCTCTTTGTTTGTTACTGCGCCATGAGCGGTGCTGTTACTCACTAAGGAGAATGATAATGTTTAAACCTCTTACCCTACTGACGGTCTCTGCCCTGGCACTTTCTAGCTTTAATGCGGCTGCTAACTGCGATCCCGGAGAGCTGGTGATTAAATTTAGTCACGTCACCAATGCAGACAAGCACCCAAAAGGAATCGCAGCATCATTATTAGAAGAGCGCGTAAACACGGAGATGAATGGCAAGGCGTGTATGCAGGTTTTCCCAAATTCTACGTTGTATGATGATGATAAGGTACTTGAAGCGTTACTAAATGGGGATGTGCAACTGGCGGCACCGTCATTATCAAAATTTGAAAAGTTCACCAAAAAATATCGCATATTTGACCTACCGTTTTTATTTGAAGATGTTGATGCCGTTGATCGTTTTCAAAACTCTGAGTCTGGTGAAAAGCTGAAGAACGCGATGAAACGCCGCGGCCTACAAGGGTTGGCATTCTGGCATAATGGAATGAAACAGATGTCGGCAAACAAGCCTTTATTGGATCCGACGGATGCAGAAGGGTTGAAGTTCCGTGTTCAAGCGTCAGATGTTTTGGTGGCACAGTTTGAGCAGTTAGGTGCAAACCCACAAAAAATGTCGTTTAAAGAGGTATACGGCGGGTTACAAACCAAGGTTATCGATGGTCAAGAGAATACCTGGTCTAACATTTACGGTAAAAAATTCTTTGAAGTCCAAGATGGTGTAACTGAAACTAATCACGGCATACTCGACTATTTGGTGGTGACCTCCAATGATTTTTGGGTCGAACTGCCAAGTGATGTACGCGAACAGTTAAACACCATTATTCAAGAGGTAACAGCAACGCGAAATGCGGAATCTTCAAAGGTTAATCTTGCGAATAAAAACAATATCATTGAAGCGGGTGGCACGGTTAGAACACTAACCGCCGAGCAACGTCAGCAGTGGGTAATAGCACTACAGCCGGTTTGGAAAAAGTTTGAGAAAGACATCGGTGCTGACTTGATCGATGCTGCTGTGGCATCAAATCAGTAAATAAGCGAAAACGCGCTTTGCCTTGGTACAAAGCGCGTTGTTCGTCTCTCGGTTCAAGTCAGATAATAACCAATAAAAGCGATGTTACTTATGGAACAGTCTACTTTTGAGAAAATCGGGAAGGTAACCGATGTTATAGAAGAAACCCTAATTGCGTTTTTTCTTGGTGCCATGACCTTGCTAACGTTTGCCAACGTGATATCACGGTACGTATTTAATGACAACATTCTCTGGGCATTGGAACTCACCGTGTTCATGTTTGCATGGATGGTGCTAGTTGGCGCGTCATATGGGGTAAAGAAACATTTTCATATTGGCGTCGATGTCGTCATTAATATGATGCCAGCGTCCATGCAGAAGACATTTGCTCTTATTGCTTCAGCATGCTGTCTGCTATTTTCAGTGTTACTTCTCATTGGGTCTTGGAATTATTGGTATCCGTTCATTTCGGAGCGCGCATGGTATGAAACCGATGATATTCCGATGCCTGAAATGCTTCAGTTTCTTGCAGAATGGTTAAATGAAGGTGAGCGTTACGAGAAGTTACCGCGCTTTATCCCTTATATGGCATTGCCAATAGGCATGGCGATGCTCACCTTTCGATTTATACAAGTCACTTATAAAATTGCCACAGGCCAATTGGATAGACTCATCGCAGGCCATGAAGGGGAAGAAGAGTTAGAGGCATTAAAGGCTGACATGGCAGACGCAAGTAGTGTAATGGATAGCCACGCTGACAATAAAAACGGAAAGGATCAATAATTTATGGATATTCTATTTTTGTTCCTCATGGTCATCGGTTTTATGCTTATCGGTGTACCAATCGCGGTCTCCTTAGGTCTATCGAGTATTTTATTTTTATTGATGCACTCTGATGCGTCGTTAGCATCGGTAGCACAAACATTATTTAATGCGTTCGCTGGCCACTACACCTTATTAGCTATTCCATTTTTTATACTGGCTTCGAGTTTTATGTCAACCGGAGGCGTTGCGAAACGGATTATTCGATTTGCTATCGCAATGGTAGGTTGGTTTCGTGGTGGTTTAGCCATGTCATCGGTTGTCGCCTGTATGATGTTTGCCGCCTTATCGGGTTCTTCACCAGCGACGGTGGTTGCAATAGGGAGTATCGTTATTGCCGGGATGGTGAAAAATGGTTACTCCAAAGAGTTTGCCGCTGGGGTGATTTGTAATGCAGGTACACTTGGGATTTTGATCCCGCCTTCCATCGTTATGGTGGTGTATGCAGCCGCGACGGATGTATCTGTAGGACGAATGTTCTTAGGTGGCGTTATTCCAGGCTTGCTGGCTGGCTTTATGTTAATGGTGGCCATCTATATTGCTGCCCGAGTGAAAAAACTACCAGCGCAGCCTTTTGTTGGCTGGGGCGAGGCGATTGCCGCGGCAAAAGATGCGAGTTGGGGCTTGCTCCTTATCGTGATCATTCTTGGCGGGATCTATGGTGGGGTCTTCACACCGACCGAAGCGGCGGCCGTGGCAGCAGTGTATGCGTTCTTCATTGCCAACTTTATTTACAAAGACATGGGACCATTTGCGGATAAGACAAACACGAAACCTGCCTTGGTAAAGGTGTTTCAGACCTTTGTGCATAAAGACACCAAAGATACGCTGTATGATGCGGGAAAGCTGACCATCATGCTGCTATTTATCATCGCGAATGCCTTAATTCTAAAGCACGTTCTGACAGAGGAACGTATCCCGCAAATGATCACGGAATCGATGCTGTCTGCAGGGCTTGGCCCGATAACGTTTTTGATTGTGGTGAACGTACTGTTATTGCTTGGCGGGCAATTTATGGAGCCTTCTGGTCTGTTGATCATCGTGGCGCCATTGGTTTTCCCAATTGCGATTGCGCTTGGCATTGATCCTATTCACCTCGGTATCATGATGGTGGTGAATATGGAGATAGGTATGATCACACCGCCCGTTGGGCTCAATCTATTTGTGACTGCGGGGGTGGCTAGAATGTCGATGATGAGCGTGGTGAAGGCCGCGCTACCTTGGGTCGGCGTCATGTTCCTGTTCTTAATTATTGTGACGTATGTGCCTTGGGTTTCGACGTGGTTACCAACCTTGTTGATGGGACCAGAAATTATCACCAAGTAATGTTTACGGAAAATTAATGTAACCCTCCAAGTTTAACAATAAAGCTGTTAAATCTGGGGGGTTAAATTTCATAATTAGCAGTGCTATTTTCTTTAATGATGTTATCACTACTGGCGAAAAACAGGCATTACGCAGTATTCAACTGTAAGGTTTGAAGCGCCTTAAACGCATTAATCGTCATTTTAATTGGAATAACGACGAAGTAGAGTGAAGCAATGAGCACCATCATTGGATCGGCATAGGCAGCATAAACGCTAAAAGGCGTTAGACTTATTAACTTTGCAGCGAAAAAGCCAACTAAAACCGCAGCACTGATTGTGGCATCCATCATCCATTGCTTCGCTTCTGCATCAACCAGTGATGAGTCTATTTTAGCGGCACCTCGTTTCATTATGTAGTATGACACAGTACAACCAGTGACATTTACAACAGCGAAAGCTAACGCGATATTGGCATTAATTTCTCGGCCACCAGACAGCAGCGCAGCCAGTGCGGAATACAATGAATAGAAACACATTAGGGCGATGACGGCACCTTTAAAAGCAATGACGGCATTTTCAATAAAAGCCGGGTTACGCGTGTTCTCTGGACGATTAATATACGCCGTCGCCAGAAGTGAAACCAAAGTAAGCGCTAAACTAAAGAATGAATAAGCACCGTCAAATAGGATCACAAGAGAGCCCATCCACCAACCTAAACTTATGCCTAATAAAGCAAAAAGCAATGAGACTAATGTTGAGAATAAAAGCAAATGACGCTCTTTTTGAATCCGTATTGATTGAGTGAATTTAGGTTGAATGGTCACGGGGTTAAGTTCTTTTAGTGGAAATGATGGTGGCAGGATAACGACGGGCTCTATATTTCGCCAGTCGCTCAGCGTCGGTTAATTCGTCGCTCAAATAGCATTACTCGGTTATGATAAGTAGATATTAATTGATGATGTGGTATGAGATGAATATCAATCAAATTGAGATGCTGTTATGCACTTTGCATACTGGTTCAATCGCTGAAGCTGCGCGTCAGCTGGGCAAAAGCCGCACAACATTAAGTTCGGCGTTATCTGCACTCGAAGATGAACTGGGTGTTAAGCTATTTCACCGTAGTGGTAATCGTATTCTGGCCACAACAATTGGTGAGGCTATTGCTGATGATTGTCAGCGATTAGTCGCCACAAAGAATGATATACATACGAAATGCGCACAACACTTAGACGACGTTGATATGGCGTTGCGTATTGTGCGTGATGATGCATTGCCAGAGCGATTTTGGCGGACTTTGCTAAATAAGCTTAATCAGCGTTTTCCAAGCACGAGCTTATCGATTTATATTGCGCCACCGCCTGAGCTTGAAAAGATGGTAGAACAAAATACGGTTGATGTTGCCTACGGATTACTACCCGCATACGCAGATGCTGCAAGAACACAGCAACAAGAGTTGGGTAAGATTCGAATGATGTGTGTGGCACACATTGACCACCCATTAAATAAACTTAAAAAAGTGCACAATACCGATCTTGAACAATATACTGAAATCACCTTGGCATTTATTGATAAAACCAGTCTAACTTCCAGTCCTTCACGCTCAAGTAACTATATTGCTTTAACTTTTTATGAGCACATTCGTGATGCTGTGATTGACAATACAGGTTGGTCTTATGTGCCTTGGTTGTTAATTCAGGATCCGTTACGACAAGGGCTGTTAGGTGTAGTGAAACATAACCGTGCGATGCATTGGCAGCCTTATGGTGAGCTGGTTAAAGCTGATAATGCGCAAAGCATGATTATTCGATGGATTTCGGCGGAAATTGAGCAGTATTTACTGTCGGTCAGCATGTGATTAATTCGCTGATAACTAATCCTAAGCGCTTAATGATATTGGTATGCTAGGCGAGTTGGCTCAACGTTTCTTTAAGGCGCTTTGCGCAACAGAACAGTTAATAGATTATCTAGAATAAGCCGTATGAATTATTCGAATAAATGATGGTGTAAAGTCGACTAAGCTTATCGATATTGAGTGATAGCGACAAAGGACAGGTTATGAGCAAGCCGATTATTTCCAATAATTTACCGGTCAAAACTGCGTTAATCAAAGATCAAGAGTATTATTACTGCACCTGTGGACGTTCATCGAATCAGCCATTTTGCGATGGCTCCCATTCTGGTACAGATTTTAAACCGAAGAGCTTTGTTGCTACAGAAAGCGAAGAGGCTTACTTGTGCCGCTGCAAGCATACCAATACCCCCCCTTATTGTGATGGCTCCCATAAGCAATTTACCCACGTTCAGGTGGGGCACGAGGGGCCAGGTGTTCAAATTCAGTCCGTTGATAGCATGCCGGTTGCCACGGTTACTCAAGAAGAACCTACCGTTGAGTTTATCCACCAATTGGCACGTGATGGTTTAAAAAAAGTTGGCCATCATGGCCCTATGACATCGATGGGTGTTCCAAGGCATTTACTACCACATTGGGATGAGCTGCAAGTGATGGTTGCGCAGATGGCCAAGAAGCCATTGCTAGAAGACGTTGCTGTTTCAACGCAGTTGGTTATTGGCCCTAAGGCTAAAAAGCCACTTAAACTCGATATTCCGTTGTTTGTTTCTGACATGAGTTTCGGCGCGTTATCAGAAGAAGCGAAAGTGTCTCTGGCAAGGGGGGCCGAGCTTGCTGGTACCGGCATTTGCTCTGGCGAAGGTGGTATGCTGCCTGAAGAGCAAGCTGCCAATTCACGCTACTTTTATGAATTGGCCAGCGCTGGTTTTGGCTACGATGAATCCAAACTTAAAAATGTCCAAGCGTTTCATTTTAAAGGTGGGCAAGGTGCAAAAACCGGGACAGGTGGACATCTCCCGGGCAGTAAGAATATAGGAAAAATTGCTGAGGTCCGTGGCATAGAAGCCGGTACCGCTGCGATTTCTCCCCCCACCTTTAAAGACCTTTGTACCGCAGAAGATTTCAAACAGTTTGCAGACCGAGTACGTGAGTTGACTGGTGGGATCCCGATTGGCTTCAAACTTAGCGCAAATCATATAGAGGAAGACATTCAATTTGCCCTTGATGCTAGTGCCGACTACATCATTCTTGATGGTCGAGGGGGAGGAACGGGGGCAGCTCCCGCAATGTTTAGAGATCATATTAGCGTACCAACTATCCCTGCATTGGCACGTGCTCGAGCCTATTTAGATAAGCAAGGTGCAAGCGGTAAGGTGACGCTCATTATCACGGGTGGGTTACGCGTTCCTATGGATTTCGTTAAAGCCATGGCATTAGGGGCTGACGGTGTTGCTATCGCGAATAGTGCGATGCAATCCATAGGTTGTGTGGCAGCAAGGATGTGTAATACCAACAATTGTCCTGCCGGGATAGCGACACAAAAGGCGGACTTAAGGCAGCGGCTCAATGTCGAAAAAGCATCAACGCAACTGTATAACTTCTTTTCAGCATCGACAGAGTTGATGCAAGTTATGGCAAGAGCATGTGGACATGACGATTTGGGGAAATTTAATATCAATGACCTTGCCACTTGGAATCGAGACATGGCGCTACTATCCGGTGTGCGTTATTCGGGTTTGAAGCCCGTTGAGTGACAAAATTAAATTGCCAGAATTAGATATGTTGCTCAATCTCAACGAGCTGTTTGATACTCAATATCTAAATGTTAGGTATTGAGTTCAGAGGGTGTGACCTGAAAGGTGCCAACTTTCCCGAACACTGACACACGCAGCATGCTAACTTTTGTATTTAATTCGATCCAGCCCATACTTTTGCATTTTATCGTAGAGCGTTTTGCGCGCTAATTGCAGTTGCTGCATGGTCTCTTTAATGCTGCCTTTGTTGTTGTTGAGCGCTTGTTCGATCAAGCTTTTTTCAAATTCGGCAACTTGGTCTGACAAGGCGAGGGCGTTGCTATCTAACTCGGTTTGACGCTCAAACGGCAGGAGCTTTCCTAATAACACAAAGCGTTCAGCTGCATTGCGCAGTTCACGTACGTTACCTGGCCAGTTGTGACTCATTAGTTGATGGAGTTGTTGCGCTTGCAGTGCTGGGGCAGATTTGCCGTAACGCGCGGCGGCAACAAGCAAGAAGTGATGGAAAAGCGTTGGAATATCCTCTTTACGCTGCCGTAGCGGGGGCAACTCCAAGGTGACAATGTTCAAGCGGTAGTAGAGATCTTGGCGAAATGTGCCTTGCTCGGCTGCGTGTTTTAAATCGACTTTGGTTGCTGCAATTACACGTATGTTCAATGGATTGAGTTTATTTGAGCCGACGCGCTCGAACTGCCTCTCTTGTAGCACTCGCAAGAGTTTGATTTGTGCCTGCATCGGCATGGATTCGATCTCGTCGAGAAATAGTGTGCCTTGGTGCGCAAACTCAAGTTTACCAATACGCCGGTTATCGGCACCGGTAAACGCGCCCTTCTCATGCCCATACAGCTCACTTTCAATGAGATTTTCAGGCACAGCGCCGCAGTTGATCGCCACAAAGTTATGCTCGCGCCGAAGGCTTTGTTCATGCAGCGAGCGCGCCACTAATTCTTTACCGGTGCCGGTTTCGCCAAACAGGAGTGTGTCGGCGTCGGTATCTGCAATATGGCTGATAGTATCACGCAACTCTTGTATGCTTGGTGTATCGCCAATGATACGTGGTCCGAGGGCTTGGCTTGCTTTTAGGCTACGTTTCAGCGTTTGGTTTTCTAACACTAAGCGGCGTTTATCGAGTGCACGTCTAACGGTGTCGATGAGGCGCTCTGGTGGAAAGGGCTTTTCGATAAAGTCGTAAGCACCATTGTGCATCGCAGTGACTGCCATGCGGATATCGCCGTGCCCCGTGATGAGAATAATCGGTACATCAGGATCTTGGCGCACTATCGTTGTGAGTAAGTTTTCACCGGACAAACCCGGAAGGCAGATATCGGTAACAAAAACACAGGGTAAGCCATCTTGCTTAACGGCAAGTAAAGCCTCTTCTGCGCAAGAAAAAAAACGTGCGCTTATCTCTTCGAGCTCAAAGCTCTGCTCTATGGCTAAACGAATATCCGGTTCGTCATCAATAAAAAAAACATCGCACATGACTTATTCCTGCGTGGTAATTGGTAGAGAGAGGGAAAAACAGGCGCCCCCGAGTTTAGAGCGCGAAACCGTAAGGTTGCCAGACATGGCCAATACTATCTGTTGAGAGATAGATAACCCAAGACCCAAGCCATTTTTTTTTGTGGTGAAGAAGGGCTCAAATAGCCGTGACATTTTGTCTGCAGGGATACCGGGACCGCTGTCGTTAACCGTTATGATGAGACTGTCTTTAACAACTTGAGTCGAAATAACGATGCGTTTATTTGTCTGTCCGTCCATGGCTTGTATTGCATTGCTAAGCAGATTGATCAGCACCTGCTCAAGTTGAATGGTGTTAACTTCAACCATCGGCGCTGGTTGCACTAGCGCGGCATGATACTCGACCCTGTTGGATTTAAGTTGGGCAGCCATTAAATCGACAGATGATTGAATAACTAAATCGATGTTGGTAACGGTAACGTCGTGTTGATCGGACTTACGTGCAAACGATTTAAGCTGCTGGCTAATTTTTGCCATTCTTTCGGTAAGGGAAGAGATACGTTCAAAATTCTCATAAACCCGTTGGTAGTTTTGTTTCTCGAGAAAACGGCGGCCATTATCTGCAAAACTTCTAATTGCGGCTAAAGGATTGTTCAGTTCATGACTAATGCTTGCAGACATTTGCCCTAAAACGGCGAGCTTAGCGGCTTGAATCAGTTCATCTTGGGTTTGGCGTAGCCGCATTTCGGTCAGTTTTCTCTCGCGCACTTCAGCGTGCAAGTTTGCTGTTCGCTCTAAGACTAAATACTCGAGTTTTTGCTTAGCTTTAGATTGAATGATTTCTAGCTGACGATGTTTCTGTTTACGGCTATACACCAGTAAGGCAATAAGATAAAAAATGGTAAAAATAAGGCAGAGAATGGCAAAGAAACCAAAGGCGCTCCAAAAAATTTCTACCTTAGGAGACATGATGCGAATCGTCAGCGGCAGCAGTTCAAGTTGACGGGAAGAGACAACAAAATCGCCTTTTAACCAGCCTTGATAAGGGTCTCGTAGTTCGCTCTGTGTCGAGGTGAGGTCGCCAATAAGTCCAAGGGAGTAGATGGTATTGTCGAGATATTGGCGGCTGTTTCTTATTTCATTTTTTTGCTCTGTGGTTAATGTCGATAAGCTCTTAAACAACCATTGAGGATTGTTGGACATGAAAATGATGTTATTGATGTCGGTGGCAACAAAATAACTTTGCTGACTATTCCAGTTTTCTTCAATGGCAGTGAGATCCATTTTAACCACGATAACGCCAATAACTTCTGCTGCATAAATAACGGGATAGGAGTAATAATAGCCACGCTCACCAGAGGTTGAACCCAATGCAAAGTATTGACTTCCTTCGCCTTGTATTGCTTGTTGGTAATAGGGCCGCCACGAGAAATTGTTGCCAATAAATGTGAGCTCCGAGTTCCAGTTGCTTGCGGAGATGGTCGTACCTTCTTTGTCCAGTAAATAGCTATCGGCGGCCTCTATAGCGTTATTGACCTGCTCTAAATATCGGTTGGTAATCTCTATTTGAGCTGCATTGTTGGGACGATGGAGTGCATCGATTAACTCGCTGTCTTTTGAGAGCAGTTTGGGAATGTGGGCATATTTATCAAGTTTGGATGTAATGTGGCCTGCAAAACGGTCGAGTTGCGATTGGTGTTCGATAAGAAGCTGGTGGTAGTGCTGATTCCAAACAAACTTGGTGCCTGTGAAAGCAGTCACTGAAAAAACAATCAAAAAAATGAGATTAATACGTTGAATTGATAACATTAATCGCCCTCTTACCCCTTGAACTTATCCTAGTTCGTTGCTGCGTTTCTTTGACGACGAAAATGGTGATAATGAGGCCTAGAACAGGTGCAAGATCGCTTTTTTAACATTTTGATACAGAATGGCGTTTGTGTAAAAGGGACTGTGCAGAAGGAACGGTGTGACGGCAAGGATATAGCTATTTATGCTACGTATCGGAAAGCGTTAGCGAAACTCTTGGAAACGAAAAGAAAAAAAGAGCAACTCAGGGCATACCTGAATTGCTCTATCTGTTTTAAGCTGCTGAGGTTAACTCAGAGTCTCGCACTAATTATAGTGTTTCGTTTAAGAAGTTGATCATACGTTGCACAACGGCTTCACGTTTTAGGCCTTCACCCAAAGTGGTTGCGCCTGCTGGGTAGAAGTGACCGTAATTAGGTACCCAAGCTACGTTGGTGTCGATTCCCATTTCATTGAATTGCTCAATTTCAATCGATGCACCCCATAATAGAGGAGCCTCGTCGAATTGGCCGAAGTTAAATAATACAGGTGGAAGATCAGAGCGCCCTTCGATCTCTTTCGCAATATCGAAACCAAGTGGAACACCAGAATTTGAGATAACGGCTTGTACAGGCAGTCCTAGACCAAAAGCGACATTTAAGCTACTGAAACCACCAGCAGAGAAGCCTCCGAGAGCGACACGGTCTGGGTCGATACCATACTCTTCTGCATTATCACGCAGGTGAACAACGGCAGTATAAAGGTCTTCTGCTGCTGCTTTAATAGCATTTGGCATCACTTTATCTTCTAGAGGACGAGGTTCTAGCCCCATCATGCCGCGGATCCAGTTGTTACGATCATTTACTGGTTCAAAGTTAGGCAGGTCATCAATAAACTTGCTGTTGATATCACCCACATTGCTTGATACAGGCTCTTCTAAAGATAAGCGATAGTCAATCGCTGCACATGTATAACCTTCTTGTGCAAAGCGCTCACAATACTCTCGCATTGTTGTTGTTTGCGCACCATTGACATCATATACAAAGTCACGAGCACCACGAATAAAGTTGCCACCAAACATCATTACAACAACTGGATTTTGTTCAGCGATAGGTTCCTTTGGTTGAACAAGGTCCATTAGTAGTTCGCGAGGAACAACCTCACCATCAACAGTGACTAAACCCGTACCGTATGGTACATCAACACTTGCTGTGAAAGCGCTACCAACATGGTGCTGGTTTGCATGGACGCCAGCACTAACCGCAGCCGCTAATAATAGTGGTGTAACTAACATTTTATTCATTTAAATATCTCTATGGGGTTTGTTTCAGACCAATGTCATTATGAGAAACTAAAAAGATAAGAACAATACAGAGCCATCGATAGCTAATATCGAACACACCAATAATGGTAAAAATAGCCGAGTACTGTTACGATTAAGGCGTTTGGAAGAAGGGTGAGTTGCGACTATACGATTAGATGAAGCGGTTATAATCTAATGGTTTCTTAACGTTGTCAGCTATCCATTATTTAGGATCCTTAAGTAGGATTATTCATTCAATTAAATTATTGGTCGTGTTTGTGTTGTTGAATAAGTTATCCCAAATTGACATGAAAATGCTGCGAACGCTGGTTGTATTGTTCGAAACGAAAAATCAGTCTCTAACCGCAGACAGACTTGATATGCAGCAGAGTACGATTAGTTATCACTTATCTAAGTTGCGAGAATCACTTAACGATCCACTACTGATTAAAGTAGGCAGAGGGGTAGAGTTAAGCCCTTATGCAAAGAAAATAGAGCCAGTGCTGGCGAAATTGTTGTGTAGTTTGGAGCGAACCTTATTTGATACCACGTTTAACCCATTGACAGCGAAGGGGCATGTTCGCTTTGCTATAAGTCGTATGGGTGGTCAGCTTATTATCGATGATCTTATTCAGGCTTTTAACCAACGTCTTCCGCAAGTTTCGTTGGAGGTAATGGATTGGAGTGATAACCCCCAAAAATTAATACAACAAGATAAGCTTGATTTTGCGATAGGTTTTATTCCTGAACTATTACCGAACATTTGTCATAAAGAATTGATTAACATGAAATACTGTGCAGTATTTTGTCCTGATCACCCGCTAGTTGATCAAGAAATAACAGAGTCTCGTCTGTTTGATTATCCACATGTTAAGCTTAACACCAAGCAGTCTGCTGAGCGTTGGGTCGAGCATTTATCTGATCGGGTGAATAAAACAAGGGATGTGCGTTTTGTTTCATCATCGCTTGCCTTTGTTCTTGCGGCCTTGAAAAATACGGAGCGTATCGCCTGTGTTGCTTATGTTAATAACGATATGTTTAAACAGTATGGTATGGTCGCAAGGCCATTAGACTTTATTCCACCACAAACGTTGAATCTACTTTGGCATGAACGAAGTGAAGTGAGCGCGATAAACCAGTTAGCGAAAGAAATTATTGAGTCTATCTGTATGGATAAGCTATTAGAAAACACGGATGACTTCTCAATGCGTTAAATTTGTGCCCACCATAACTAAATGCAGATAATATCGTTGATAACCAAATAAGAAGTAAGGTGATAAGCAGTTATATAATAAGTAAAATTAATTTCAGTGCTATTGCTACACGTAAAAATATCACTGTTCTTGTATTGTCTTTGGTGGTAATTATGCTCATCCAGTATTTTGGCTCAGGCGCGTTAATGGGACTATTTGCATTGTTGGGCATCCCTGTCATGATGTTCGAAGCATACCTGTCAAAAAAGGAAAATCGAAAGCTAGCAGTATGTATTGGTGATTGTTGCCGTACTAGGGCTAGCTTTAGAGTGTCTTAATTGGTTTTTGATCTACGAGAGTATGTCGTTTATCGCAGCGTTAGTGGTCAATTTTATTGCTCTTCATATTTTGATTTTGCTTTTGGATTAAGTTTGCTGAGTCGGGAATATGATAGTCGCCACACCCCCCCCCGAGCTTGTTCTTAGACTCATTGAATCTTATGGATACATGATATTGCCATTCAAGCTTTTGTTAGTTCCTCGTCATTATGTGTTGCGTTTGATGATGGTTAGAAAAATAACAATACACTACAGCAATAACTACAATTAGTTGACTAAGATAGAGTTTCGTTAATGGGGCTCAGTGGGTAATGGTAAAGTTAAGTGGCGGATTGTTTAATGAAAAAAGCAGGCTTGATATGTGGATTGCTCGCCGCACTTATCGTCAGTGGTTTAGCCTATGGCTGGCAAGCAGAGAAGGTGGCGAGTGGGCTGACGATTCCATGGGGAATTGCTTATATTAATGAAACGACACTGCTGGTGACTGAGCGAGTCGGGACGATAAGGCAAGTTGATGTAACCACCGGTGAGCATCAGTGGGTCGGTGAGATACCAAATGTATGGGCTGAGGGGCAAGGTGGCCTGTTAGACATTGCCGTATCACCCTTTCATCGCGATCAAATCTACGTCACCTACAGCAAAAATGTTGCGAACCAAGGGGCGACAACCCTTGCTCGTGCAGCGTTTCGTGACGGTAAGATTTCAGATTGGCAAGATCTGTTTGTTTCTATTTCTGAAACTAGCACGAGCAGACACTTTGGTAGTCGAATCACGTTCGACAGCGAGAGTATCTATCTCTCGATAGGTGATCGTGGTGTGCGAGACAATGGCCAAAATACACAAACGCATGCTGGGTCGATAGTGCGCCTTACGCCAGATGGTGGCTTACCACGAGACAATCCTTATATTGACAACCCCGCTATTTTGGATGAGATCTGGAGCTATGGTCATCGTAACCCACAAGGATTGTTCTATGATGCTGTAAGCCAAACATTGTGGTCAAATGAACATGGTCCGCGAGGAGGCGATGAGATTAACTTGATTAGGCGCGGTGCCAATTATGGTTGGCCGATAACGTCTCATGGCAAAGAATATTGGGGGCCGATAAAGGTTGGAGAAGCAACGGAAAAAGCGGGAATAGTGTCGCCCGTTAAAGTTTATATTCCTTCTATTGCCCCGGGGGATCTCATACTCTATCGGGGCGCAAAGCACCCTGAATTAGAGGGGAAACTTCTCTCTAGTGCGTTGAAACTTATGCATATTAATGTTGTAACGATAAAAAAAGCCGGTGATGAAACCAGCGATGCTAATGCAGAAACGCGAATATTGACTGAGCTTGGTGAACGTATTCGCGCATTAGAGCTTACCCCAGACGGTGATCTCTATTTCAGTACCGATAGTGGCAATTTGTATCGGTTAGAGCGGTAGTACTCACTGGACCTCAATTGTGCGAGCGGCTTCGAAACCAACTCGTTGGTGATTCTCTTAGAGAGGGCACGGCTTGTTGTGGTGTATTTCTTTTGGTATCACAGAAGTCGATCAAGTATTGGAAGATAGGCGGTAAACGAGTAGGCACCGATGAGATAGAAGTGATAGTCATTGATATGAATAAAAGAGCTTTAGTCTCTGATTCATGATGAATAGCCACCATCATGGCAAACCAGAGAACGCATAATATAGAGTAAGGTCTTTCATTTTGTTAGTTAGGTTAGCCAAGATTCAGCTAGTCTGTACTTTTAAAAGTCAGTAAAGCTAGTGGCATGTATTCGGTACCTTTAACTTGAAAGTGCCCCAAAGTTGCGTAGCTCAACAATCTTGACTTACTTCTTTCGACATTAGTTGACCTACTTTTGCTAATGATTAACTATGTACCCAGTTTACTATGGTGCGTTGGGCAGATAAGGTCTGATTTTGAACCAAAGTGAGGCTTTACTGTTTTACCAAAGCCTTCAATAGTCATTGAAAATGATATCGTTCAATATCAGTTAATACTTAAAAAGGGTAGAAGTAAAATTGATTAAGACAGATTGGAAAATATTTAAAGCAAAGTTTTCAACAAATCCACAAGACGCTTTTGAATGGATGTGTTATCTCCTTTTTTGCAATGAATTTCGAGTAAAAACTGGTATTTTTCGATATAAAAACCAATCGGCAATAGAAACCAATCCAATTTCATCAAATGGAGTCAATATTGGCTGGCAATCTAAATTTTATGAAACTGCATTATCTAGTCACAAAAGTGACATACTAGAAACAATTACAAAAGCAAAACGTGATTACCCTGATTTAAATAAAATAATTTTTTACACAAACTCAGAATGGGGTCAAAACAAAGGAAATGAACCACAAGGAAAGATAGAAGCAGAAACAAAGGCAAAGGAAAATAACTTAGAAATTGAGTGGAGATGCTGTAGTTTTTTCGAATCGCCATTTGTTGTCGATGATTGTAGTCGGTTCATTTCGTACTTTTTCACTCAATCTGACAATTTGTTTGGGCTTTTGGAGTCGTTTGAGTCTCATACAGGCGCAATTTTGGACGATGTTGAAACTTCTATAACCTTTGGCGACCAAGATGTTTCAATCAATCGTTCTAGTATTATATCTGAAATTGAAAAGTCAGACACTAGCGCGTTAATTATCAGTGGTGAAGGCGGCACAGGGAAAACATCTCTAATAAAAGAGCTTTATGGTAATAAGGGGACGAATGATGCCTTTTATGTCCATAAAGCGACAGAGTTTTCTGTTAGCAACTTGAATGAATTCCTATCGGGTGTTTTTTTAAAGGATTTTATTGAAGCACATGAAGGAGCTGACAATAAAACAGTTGTTATTGATTCAGCGGAACACTTAATTTCTCTAGAAAACACAGCTCCTATTAAAGAGTACCTTTCTAGCTTAATCAAAGCTAAATGGAGGGTGTGGTTCACTACGAGAAATGCCTACCTAGATGATTTGGTTTTTCAATTATATGAAGTGTACAAAATTAGTTTTAAGCCGATACATTTAGATAATCTGAACGAAGATACATTATTCGAGCTTGCCAAAAAACATGATTTTGTCATCCCTGGTGATAAAAGGTTCAAAGTGCTCATATTGACTCCATTTTATCTCAGAGAGTATTTGAGGCATTATCAGGAGAACAAAGGCGCAAGCTACTTTGAATTCAAAGAGTCTTTATGGCCAAGAGTCATTGCGAAACGATCCCCACAACGAGAGCAGTTTTTTATACATCTTGCCGAAGAAAGAGCTAATTCAGGAAGATTTTTCGTCATTCCAGACTCTAGCTACTCAAATGAAGCGGTAGAAAAAGCATTGGTTTCCGATGGAATAATTAGCTATGAGCCCACTCGTGGGTATTTTATTACTCATGATATATATGAAGAATGGGCGCTCGATAAATTCGTAGAGAGCATTTTTTTATCTTCAGAAAATTCAGAGATATTTTTTGAAAAAATACAAGAGTCTTTGCCCATAAGAAGAGTTTTCAGACGGTGGTTATCAGAGAAACTTAGCGCGTCAAATGAAGATGTTAGCCATCTTATTATGGAAACCTTGTCATCTTGCAAAATATCTAATTTGTGGAAAGATGAAGTTCTCGTCTCTATGCTTTTATCCGACTATTCCGATTATTTTTTTAAGGTGAATAAAGATTCACTATTGGAAGACGATTTCCAGCTTCTCAAGCGGATATGCTTGCTGATAAGAATAGGATGCAAGGAGGTAGATAATAGCTTTTTTGATAGACTTGGTGTCAGGGCACCAGATATTTTATCAATGGAATATGTAATTACTAAGCCGAAAGGAAACGGGTGGGAATCGCTTATCAAGTTCATCCATAACAATATCGAAAACATAGGTATTAATAATCTTAATTTTGTATTGCCTGCCCTCCACGACTGGAATAGTCACAATAATTCTGGTGATGCAACTAAATATGCTAGCCTAATTGCTCTAACGTTTTACAAGTCGGTAATCGAAAATAACATCTATATTAGAGATGATAGTTTTTCCAAAAATTTGATCCTAACTATTCTGTATGGAGTCAGTGAAATTAAAAGCGAACTTAAAGCGATTATTGATGAAGTAACTCTAAACAACTGGAAGCGACATAACGATCCATATCACCTAATGAGTGAATTCATTTTAACAAGAATGGAATGCTTTAATGTTGCTATGGAAATCCCAGAAAAAGTGATAGCTCTAGCCAAATGCTTTTGGATATATGAACCACCAGAGAATGATTATTTTTATGGTTCAAGACTAGAGGTAGAGTATGAATTTGGTGTTGAGTCTAGGCATCAAGACTATTATCCTGCCAGTGCTTATCAAACACCTATATACGCCTTACTAAATGCCGATTTAAAATTAGCACTAAATTTCATTACCGACCTAATAAATGGTTCATCAAAAACATATGCTGAATCTAGCCTTGATAAAGGTCAAGTTGAGACTGCAACATTGTTTCTAGATAATGGTAAAAATGTCAATTTACCTATTTCAAATCGTCTTTGGTGCATGTACCGAGGAACACAGGTAACCCCTGATCTACTTGAATCAATATTAATGTCGCTCGAACGTTTCTTTCTTGAGAGAGGAAAAAGTACTAAATCTGAAATACTTGAATATTATCTAAATTATATCCTAGAAAGAGCTGAATCTTCTGCGCTTGTGGCTGTTGTTGCAAGCATAGTATGTGCGTTTCATGAGAAAACATTTAATGTTGCCAAAACTCTATTTAGAACGAGAGAGTTTTTCTTTTATGACTCTTCTCGAATGATACTGGATCAAACACATAAGACTCAACTTAGCTCGCTGAAAAACTTTAGTGTCAATCAAATTAATGAACTTCATGAGAATGAAAGGATAAGTGCCTGTGACCAAAAACATAGGCAACATTCATTAGAAGACATAGCACTTCAATATCAGTTTTTTAGAACTGAGGACGTAAGTGAAGAGGAATCAGAAAAATGGCTTCAGGAAATTTGGAAAATTCTGGACTATCACTACAAAAATTTACCAGATAAGGAACACGAAAATCATCAACATAAAACATGGCGTTTATATTTAGCTCGCATGGACAAAAGGAAAATGGCTCCTGAAGCGAAAGAAGTAGAAAACGGTATAACAATAGAATTCAATCCGGAAATTGATCCAGCTCTTAAAGAATATAGTGAAACGTCTCAGCGAGAAGCGAATAAGCCTTTTACACATTTAGCTTTAAATACTTGGGCTAATAGCAGGCTCTACAATAGAGACAATTACAATAAGTATGAATCTTATGAAAATGATCCATTGACTGCTTTGGGTGAGGCAAAAGAAATATGGAATAAGCTTTCAGAGGGCTGCATGACGGAGGGATTGCTGTTCGATCGAGCCACACCGTCGTATGTATGCACTGTGCTGTTGAGGGACTTCAAAGAAAAATTAGGAAAAGCCGAGCTAGAATTTTGCAAGGAAGTCATATTTGAATATGCAAACATCGTTAACAATGACGATTACATACATAAGATTGGTGACGGCCTTGTTCCTGCGTTATCTGTTCTTCCAAGATTGATAAAAGATTATCCAGATGAAAGACTTACTATCAAGCTTATCTTAATTAGAGCTTTAATGAGACATGACTCGATATCGATGATGGGAATGGAGAGGATTAATTCAGTAGCTATTCAAGCTATTCAGCACTTATGGAAAGATGAACCTGAGTTCATGAAGTCGCTGTACATTGGGTATTTGGTAATTGCTCAAAAATATAGAGTTGTTCAGGATCGTTTAAGACAAGAGGCGTATGAACAGAAAAAATATGATATTGATAAAAATAACTTTGAACAGGAGTTGTTTAAAGAACTAGAGAGTGTAACAAAGAGTATCGAAGATGAAACCATCAAGGAATCCGCAATAAACAATATAGAAAGCGTAGATAGCGACATATTGATAACTGCTTTTCAGCTTGTGCCATTAGATAATGTACTCAAGGAACCTGTGCCATTTATCGAGGAAATTATTAGGGTAATTTCACAACAACTACTCTCACGTGATAGAGAAGACCGTCTTGATTATGCTTTCAGACATGAGTTTTTGAAGCACTATGCTCGTTTTGTCCTTCATCTAGATAATGGCAAAAAAGATAGATACCTGAAATATTTTACCGATGATTTCACCTTGAGCGAAGGTACGGCAGATTTATTAAATGAATTTGTTAGCGCTGAAGACTCGTTGAATATGCCGGACTCATTTTGGTATGTATGGAACCGATTTAAGGGCTGCATCGTTGATTCAATTAGTAGTCAAGGTTGGCGGCATGATAAAGAGTGCACAATCGAATCCTTTTTATTTGCAAGAATCCCTTGGAAGGACGATGCAGTGACTTGGCATACATTTTCGGCTGAGAATAAAGTATTTTTTAATGACTTGAGCGGTAAAATAGGTGGTGAATCTTCTTTTATCTATAGTATCAGTAAACTCCTTTGTGGCATTGGAAGTGAATTTTTAGATGACGGTATTTACTGGATCAGTAATGCAATAAAAACCTTTGACATCGACTTGTCGCAAGACAAATCAGGAAATACACTATTTTACTTGGAAAGATATATGAGAAGATATCTATTCAAAAATCATGATAGAGTGAGACAAACACCTAAATTAAAGGTACAAGCATTGGTAGTGTTGGATTTCCTAGTCGAGCAATACTCCATTACAGGTTACCTCCTTAGAGAGGACATAGCCTAGCTAATAATCATTGTAGCCGAGGTATGGATTCTGATGGGCTAAGTTAAGTTCACCATAAGACTGTAGCCAAGGTTCCTGTGCCGTATAACAAATGCTTAAGGTTTTAATATACTTTTTCTAATCTGACAGAAATGGATTAGATCTATGCATCTAAATCATTTCTGTCCAAAAATGAGTTTCAATTACGACACATGAGATTTGCTCTGTTTCATCGAGACCCTTCATTTTCAATTTGAGCAAAAGAAAAAGCGAACCTTATAGCGGTTCGCTTTTGACTTATTGGACGTTAACCAACTTCATTAAGATAACCATCTTCATTAAATCGTTAACCAACTTAATTAATGATCCCCAACAAACCTGCCCACGTTACATATAGCTATCCATTGATGGACATGAACAGACCAAGTTACGATCGCCAAACACGTTATCAACACGGTTAACCGTTGGCCAATATTTGTTGGCTTTGCTTTGCTCGCTCGGGAAACAGGCAATCTCACGGCTATAGGGGTGCGGCCAGTTTTCGATTCTCATATCCAATTGTGTATGCGGGGCATTCACTAATGGGTTATTGTCTGACGGCCACACTTTATTTTGGACTTTGTCGATCTCTTCACGTATTGCAATCATCGCATTACAGAAGCGATCCAGCTCGGCTAAGTCTTCCGACTCTGTTGGCTCTACCATTAATGTGCCAGCGACAGGGAAAGACATCGTTGGAGCATGGAAGCCGTAGTCCATTAGGCGCTTGGCGATATCTTCTTCACTGATACCAGATTCATCTTTAATGCCTCGAATATCGATAATGCACTCATGGGCGATGCGGCCTTCAGCACCGCGATAGAGTATCGGATAGTGAGGACGCAAACGCTCCATGATGTAGTTCGCATTCAATATTGCCAGTTCCGTTGCTTTCGTTAACCCAGCGTCCCCCATCATTGCAATATAGGCATAAGAGATAGGTAAGATAGAGGCACTGCCTAACTGTGCAGCCGACACTGCATATTGTGATGCATCGTTGTTTTCGCTGGTTGAGATTATATGGCCCGGTATAAATGGCGCGAGATGCGATTTTACACCGATAGGTCCCATGCCAGGACCGCCGCCACCATGTGGAATGCAAAATGTCTTGTGAAGGTTTAGGTGTGAAACATCAGAACCAATGAACCCCGGGCTTGTTAAGCCAACTTGCGCATTCATGTTGGCGCCATCTAAATAAACTTGCCCGCCACCTTGGTGAACAATATCACAGACCGCTTGAACCCCTTCTTCATAGACACCGTGGGTTGAAGGGTAGGTGATCATAATGCATGAGAGGTTGGCGCGGTGTATATCAACTTTCTGTTTTAAGTCATCAATATCAATATTGCCGTTATCATCACAGGCGACCACCACAACCTTCATAGAGACCATTGCGGCAGAGGCGGGGTTGGTACCATGCGCCGAACTAGGAATTAAGCAAACGTTACGATGGCCCTCTCCGTTATGCTGATGATAACGTTGAATAGCAATGAGGCCCGCATATTCGCCTTGCGCCCCAGAGTTGGGTTGCAGTGAAAATGCATCATAACCCGTGACGCGACATAACATCTCGGTAAGACGGGTGGCTAACTCGTCATATCCTTTGGTTTGTTCAGCAGGCGCAAAAGGATGGAGTGCGCCAAACTCTGGCCAAGTGACAGGGATCATCTCTGCGGCAGCGTTAAGTTTCATGGTGCAGCTACCAAGGGGGATCATGCCGTGTGTTAATGAAAAATCGCGGTTCTCCAGTGTTTTTAGGTAACGCATCATTTGTGTTTCACTATGATGATTATTAAAAACAGGGTGTGTAAGGTAGCTCGATTGACGACGGCAAGCTGGAGGAATTGCGCCGAACTCGTCACTGGCAATGGATGCAGACAGCGCGTTTGTATCGAGTTGGTTGTCGGTAAAGAGGCCAAGTAGCTGATTGACATCGTCGAGTGTGGTTGTCTCATCTAAGCTAATGCCAATTTGATTAGGTAGCTTGCGCAGGTTGATTTGACTGGCAAGGCCCTTAGCGTAGATAGCTTCGGTATTTTCGTCACTATTAATGGTAATGGTGTCGAAGAAGCTATCGGTTTCAAGTGTCACGCCCGATTCAGTCAGGCCTTTAGCGAGAATCGACGTAAGGTGATGCACTCGACGGCCAATGCTTCTTATGCCTTCTGGGCCGTGATATACCGCGTAAAACGCCGCCATATTAGCGAGCAGTGCTTGTGCGGTGCAGATATTAGAGGTCGCCTTTTCACGCCGGATGTGCTGCTCTCGTGTTTGCATTGCCATGCGCAATGCTGGTTCGCCATGCCGATCTTTCGACACACCGATGACTCGGCCTGGCATGGTTCGCTTATATTTATCACGCGTAGCCATAAAGGCGGCGTGTGGTCCGCCAAAGCCCATTGGTACGCCAAAACGTTGTGCGCTGCCAATAACCACATCAGCGCCCATTTCGCCAGGCGGGGTTAAGATGCTAAGTGCGAGCAAGTCAGAGGCGACGGCCACCAACGTTTTGTTATTGTGCGCGGCATCAATGATTGCCGTAAGGTCGCGAACCTGTCCTGTTGTGCCGGGGTATTGCAGTAATGCACCAAAAACGTCATGTTGAGGCAAGGTTTCTGCGGCGTCGATAATCAGGCTGTAGCCTAAAAATTCTGCTCGTGTTTTAACGACGTCTAGCGTTTGAGGGTGCACGTCGTTGGCGACAAAGAAAGCCACGCTTTTGCTTTTGCTGGCACGTTGACACAGTGCCATTGCTTCAGCTGCGGCACTGGCTTCATCCAAGAGTGATGCGTTGGCGAGATCCATGCCAGTGAAATCCATCACCATTTGTTGATAATTTAACAGGCTTTCTAAGCGACCTTGAGATATTTCAGGCTGGTATGGCGTATACGCGGTATACCAGCCGGGGTTTTCTAACACGTTACGCAGGATCACGTTGGGTGTGTAAGTGTTGTAGTAGCCTTGGCCGATATAGCTTTTATTAATGACATTTTTCTTGGCAATGGACTGCAGAGCTTGCAACATTTCAGCTTCTGTTTGCGGGGAAGGTAGCCCCATCGCCTGTGGTAATCTGATTTTCTCAGGCACGGTCTGATGGATAAGAGATGTTAGGCTGTCCGCACCTACGGTATCTAACATGATCCGTTGTTGATGCGTATCTGGTCCATTGTGGCGCTGGGCAAAACTATCGCAAGACTGTAAAGAAGAAAGAAACGTTGCATTGGTCATCTTGGTATCCCTGTACAAGGCTAAGTAACGGTGAGGCTACTCACTTACGTTAAGCGGTTTTTACAATTAAGTATTAATCTTCTTGGCTAGCTAGATAGGCCTCTTCATCAAGCAAATTAGCGATATCTAGATTGGCACGTAGCTTTATTTTCGCTATCCACCCGCCAGCGTAGGGTTCTTCATTAACGAGTTCAGGGCTATCTTCTAGTTCGTCATTTACTTCGAGTACTTCACCATTAACTGGTGCATAAACATCAGAAGCAGCCTTTACCGACTCAACCAGTGAAAATGCATCACCTAGTGTGGTTTCCATCCCAATTTCAGGTAATTCAACGAAAACAACATCGCCAAGCAGAGCTTGCGCTGGCTCTGAGATCCCAACAGTGACAGTGCCGTCGCCGTTATCTCTAACCCATTCATGAGATGCTGTAAATCTTAGCCCATTTTCCATGTCATTCTCCTTCGCGTAAATTTCGTATAATGGAAATATTCTTGTATTTGTTGGTGCAATGTTAGGTAAACGTTTGCTTGTTGTCACTCTGTTTCTTAAGATAGTGGTCGACTTGATGGGTAATTTGAAGCAGTTGTATGCGGTAACTTGACTTAGTTCATTGTTACATATAAAAAAACACTAAATTGGTTAACTGATTCACAATCTGATAACTTGCAGCTTGAGAAAGATGTTTCTTATGTGAAACTTTGGTGAATAAGAATAAACCGCAGTGGAGCAAGGTGTATGCGAAGCAAACAGGCAGGAGAGGCCTCTGCTGGGGGAAATGGTATCGCGCCATTGGAGTTAGGCAAGCGGATAAAAGATATTCGTACCCAAAAAGGCCTGACGTTAGAAGAGGCCAGTCGGTTAACGGGATTGGCTCGTTCAACCTTGTCTAAAATTGAAAATGATCAGATATCACCGACATTTCAAGCGATGCAAAAGCTGGCGGCGGGATTAAGCATTGATATGCCCCAGCTTTTTTCACCGCCACAATCCCATGTTGCTAGTGGTCGTTTTGATATTACCTTGAATGGAGAAGGTAAGCCGCATCCAACCACGACTTATGAACATGAACTGCTGGCCGTGCAGTTGCGTAATAAAAAAATGATGCCATTTAAAACAACGGTCAGAGCGCGGCAATTTGAAGACTATCCCGATTGGATCCGCCATGAAGGGGAGGAATTTTTGCTGGTGCTAAAAGGCAGTCTTGTTTTTTATAGTGAATTTTATGAACCAAGAACGCTGAGTGAAGGGGATTCAACGTACTACGATGCTGCAATGGGCCATATGTTGGTATCTATCAGTGATCAAGATGCGCAAATTTTATGGGTGACGACCTCTTGATGTAGGGTCGGTACAAACTGTGTTATTGCTAAACCCTTTAAAGGAGACAATATGTCAGACGCTTTGTTGAAAACACCGCTCTACCCGTTACACCTAGACGCTGGTGCGAAGATGGTTCCGTTTGCTAATTATAGTATGCCTGTTCAGTATGCCTTGGGCGTAAAGAAGGAACATCTTCATTGTCGCTCGCAAGCGGGGTTGTTTGATGTCTCGCATATGGGTCAGTTACGCTTGCATGGTGTCAACGCAGCTGCAGAGTTAGAGAAGTTAGTCCCTGTTGATATTGTGGATTTGCCCGTTGGTAAACAACGTTATGCGCTGTTTACTAACCCTAATGGCGGATTAATGGATGACCTGATGGTGACCAATTATGGTGATCATTTATACGTGGTAGTGAATGCGGCGTGCAAAGCGCAAGATATTGAGCATCTGCAACAAAATTTAAGTGACGGTGTCACGGTTGAGCTGTTGGATGATCGCGCACTGCTTGCATTACAGGGACCATTGGCAGCAGAGGTGCTGGCGCAACTTAACCCGAAGGTAAATGAGATGGTGTTCATGGACTCGGCATACCTGACTTTAGCAGGGGTAGAGTGTATGGTGAGCCGCTCCGGGTATACGGGAGAAGATGGGTTTGAAATTTCTGTGCCAGCAGTGAGTGCGCAAGCACTGGCGGCCAAATTGGTCGCAGATTCACGTGTCGAGTGGATTGGTTTAGGGGCTCGAGACTCGTTACGTTTAGAGTGTGGCCTGTGTTTATATGGGCATGATATTGATGCAACAACAACCCCTATTGAGGCAAGCCTGATCTGGGCAATTAGTCCAGCTCGTCGTCGCGGTGGGGCGCGTGCTGGTGGGTTTCCGGGCGATGCTGTTATTTTAGAGCAAGTAGAAACGAAACAAGTATCACGCAAGCGAGTAGGGTTATTGGGGCAGAGTAAAGCACCAGTGCGTGAAGGAACGAAGCTATTTGATCAGCAAGATAACGAAGTAGGGATTGTCACCAGTGGAACATACGGTCCAACAAAAGAAGCGCCCGTTGCGATGGCCTATTTAACGCAAGAAATGGCAAAGTTAGGGAATGAAGTTTTTGCTGAAGTGCGCGGGAAAAAGTTGCCGATGACCGTAGAGAAAATGCCGTTTGTGCCTCAGCGTTACTATCGTGGTTAAAGACAACGCGATTAGCGCCAACGCAGTGAGACCCTCGGGGTTATAACCTAGTCAAAACAACGTCCATGACGACGAATCAAACCGCACCATGATTGGTGCGGTTTGTTTTTATATGTCAGTTATGTGGTGGAATACTGTTAGTGATCTTTTTGTTTTATTTAGGAATATGCCGATTCTATCGGGAGTTGGTAATGGAAATTGCATCCCTTTCATTTGAATTGCGAGTGAGTTTGAGTTACTTGAATTTGAGGTTAGCGATAAAGCGACAAGCAAGGTAATTTAGCGCAGACATATAGATTTTGGTTGGGAGAGAGTCATGTTTAAGTGGTTGCGTTTGGTGTTCATCATAGGGATGGGGTTTTCCTCAACGGCTATGGCCTTTGAGTTTTCGCTTGGTACAAGGGTTGGCGGTGTTCAACAAAAAGCAAACTCTTCGGTACGTTCGATGAAAGATAACGCGTTGGCATATGGCGTCGAGTCCACCTTTATTGCTCCTGTGGGCACAAAAATCGCTTTAGGGGTGAATGTTACGGCAGATAAGTTCGATGTCGAGTTTGAAGATTACGCTGTTCGATACAACAACAGCTTGTATACGGGCAGTGTTGTTGTTGGCTATCGTTTTGATAATATCGGTGAATTTGGCAGTGATAATTCGTTGCTTTATGCCAAGTTGGGTGCGGCAAAATGGCGCCGTCAATACAAAGATGGACGCACTCCAAACCTGACCGAAAGTGGAACAGAGTTACTTTATGGCCTTGGGTTTAAATATACGAATGATAAAAACTTGTATACCGGTATCGAGTTTAACTACTTCAGTATGGACACCAGCCCATTAGGTCGTTTAGAAAAAGACGACATGGGCAAAGTGGACAATTTACTGCTAATGCTTACAGCAGGGTATCGTTTTTAAGTCAACACTATGCATCAGTGTTGATACAGGTTGATTGAAAAGTCAATATAGGGGTCGACACCTAATAAAAACATGACCATACTATGCGAAAACATAGGGAGTGGTTATGTTTTTTCGCATTGTATTCATAGCGCTACAGTGTTTAGCTTGTCTAACAGTACAAGCTAAACCGTATGTCTTATTTATTAACCCTGGAGCGCCATCCGAGAGTTTTTGGCGCAATGTTGATCTGTACGTCGAAGAGACAGCCCTTCAGCTCGAGATTGAGTTGGAAATCTACCATGCCCACCGAAACCCCCTCAACGCATTAGAGTTTTTGCAAGCGCGTATGCGGGTAACGCCGCTCCCAAATTATGTGATATTAGTAAATGAAAAAGATTCAGGTAAAAGCCTTCTTTCGATCTTAAAAAACTATCCGGTTAACGTTACGTTTGTGCTGAGTGATTTATTGGACGTTGATAAACGACGTTTGCAAGCAGATCCGCATTGGCAACGCTATTTGAAACCCGGAGTGCTACCTAATAATTACGCGATAGGGCACTTAACCGCAGAAGACCTGTTTCGTCAAGGTGACGGCCAAAGTGGTGATATAGCGATGATTGTGAATGAATCGTCTACACCAGCGGCAGCGCAACAAGAGCAAGGGGTAAAAGCGTTCATAAACGAAACCCCTGAACTTACGTTGGCACAGCGAGTGTACGGAAATCGGAACGAAGAGACGGCATACCGACAAGCAAAGGTATTATTATCACGTCATCATAATTTGAGGTACTTATGGACCGCAGATGAGTATATGGCGCTTGGCGTACTGCGTGCCATCGAGGAGATCGGGCGAGTCGCTGGCAAGGATATATTCATCAGTACGATTCATACATCAGAGAAGATGCTATCGGCATTGGCGCAAGGAACCATTTCAACATTGGGTGGTGGGCATTACGTGGCCGCGGGTTTGGCCTTGATAAAGGTAGAACAACATAGTCGCACTGGTCAGTGGTATTCAGTCACGGACTACCATCTGTTTGAGTTAATTTCATTTGAAAGCCCGCTGTATTCAACATTAATTGAGCAACAATGGCGATATGCTGACTTTAATCGTTTAAATCTTTCGAAAGGTGCTAGCTATTATATTGAGCCCGCTAGGAAAGAGCGATGATGTGGTTTCCCCGTTCAATAAAGCATCGATTAACAGTCAGTGTATTGTTGGTGACGACGCTATTTTTAACCACAGCTCTTTCTATACAGTATTGGAGCGAATATAACGATGAATATAAGGAGATAGAAACCCAAATTGATGCTCAATTAAGTACCATTTTATTGCCTCTGTCTGAGGCGCTGTGGGATTTGGATTTTGCACAGCTTGAGTCGTTATTACAAGGGTTTTATGCCGCTCCATTTGTTTGTCATGTCGAGTTAGTGGGGCGAGACGGCACCAGAGTAGCGATGCAGACATGCCAAAACATGCGTGATTCTTTGGTTTCATACCCACTCTATTTTGGGTCACGCGAGCTTGGCGTTGTAAAGTTTGCCATTGATGACATTGCCATTAAAGCGTCAATCCGAAGTAAGTTGATGATGGCGACGTTTATCCATGCTGGTACAATCGCCATTATAATCACCATGGTATTATTGTTAACGAAAACTATTGTGACGACCCCCTTAACGAGGCTACATCAAAGCGTTAGTCGATTTGATCGCGGCGGAGTCAATAAAATCGCTATTCCTGCTTCGTTATTGGATAAACAAGACGAGATTACGCATTTAGCTAAAGCTATCATTCAATTGCAACAACAAGCTCGCAACGCGATAGCTAAACAGTTGTATGTGGAGCGAGCATTGCGCCAGCATCAAAATCAGCTTCAACGTACTATTGATGAAAGAACCGATGTCATTTGGCGTCAGTCAAAGGTCAATAAACTGTTAGCAGACATGTCTCTCGATATGCTGTCGCAACAAGGTAAAGGGGCAAACTCCATTATTAGTCGTGCGATGGCACCACTTAGCAACTATTTGGCATTGGATCGAATTAGCATGCTAGATATTAATAATGGCCACGCTGTTTTCCGCCATTCATGGTGGTCAGAGCAAACGCATGTTCCTAGCTTAGATGGCTTCTTTTTGGGTGATATGACCTATTTGCGACGCCGATTGCGCTCATTAGAACCGATTGTCATCGACGATGTTGAAACATTAAAAGTGAGTGCAAAGCCCGAGTATCAACTCGTTACCAGTATTGGCATTCATTCGGTTGCGGCGTTTCCATTAATCGATGGTGATGATGTGGTTGGATTGCTGGCTATTGCTAAAATGGAACCAAATGCTGGTTGGGATGAAGATGTTATTTCTGCTATCACGCGATTTGCATCAGCAATCAGTGAACTACAAATTCAAAATAAAAATCGTCAAGCAATGACAACACTACAGGAGAAATTGATTTCTGCTAATGAGCGGTTGCAGGTTATTGCTGAAACAGACGAATTGACGGGGTTAGTTAACCGACGGCCATTCAAGCGTGAATTAGAGCAGACGCTGGAGCCGCAACGATTTGAACACACGACAATGGTGATGCTGATGATAGATATCGATCACTTCAAAAAATATAACGATATTTATGGTCATGTACAGGGCGATATTGCATTGCGTTACGTGGCCAGGGCGCTGTCTCAAACCATGTCACCGAATGGATACTCAGTAGCACGAATTGGCGGGGAGGAGTTCGCCGTTTTGATGGTCGATGTGGTGGCGCGTGAAGCGGAAGTGTTGGGCGAAAGACTCTGTGAAAGCATACGAGCCTTACGTATACCACATGAAGGAAATAGCGATCATCAGTTTCTTACCATCAGTGTCGGAGGTGCAGTCGTTGAGTTAACCAAAACATCGACATTACAAGCTGGAGATGTCATGGAGGTAGCGGATGCGGCATTGTATGAAGCGAAACGAAATGGACGTAATCAATTCGTAATGCATGAGTTAGATTATAATTGAGAACGCGCTAACGCAATCACCCGTTTGAGAGTCCAGCGTAGTAGAACAGGAATAAAATCCAAATTATTTTGCTGTTCGGTATATTTTATCATCGCGAGCGCGACATCTGGCTTTGCGTGCCGCTTAAGGGCGCGAAGAATAATTTTGTGAGGCGTTAATGGGATGTCGGGGTTAATATTGGCCAATTCACGAAATAGTGGTTCATAGCCATTTTTAAATAAAAAGTGCTCAATATCTCTTTCAGGTAAGAGGGTAATTCTGGTGTTAGATTTTGTATCGCCAATTAACTTTTCTGCGGTATGAACATATTTTTTTCCTGCAGGATCCCCGTCGGTTATGAGATGCCATTCAATACCGAAGTGATTAGCAGTGCGAATAATCGGTTTGAGTCCACTTTGGGCAAAGTCGATCAATTGAATCCCTTCTCCGGGAAGGTGGTAGCCAAGTATTCGCGCGAGTTCACCAAATAACCAAATTTCGGTTTCACCTTCAACCAGCAGCCAGCAGCGAGCAAATAGTGCATTCGGTCGATGGTAGCGAACGTGAAACTCAACGCGACGTTTTTGGTCATCACTAAGCAGTGTTTTTGGTAGGGAGAATACCTCGGTGCCATTTTGTTGTCGCAATAAGCGCCGGATACAGTGTAGTGGCATGGCACCTAGCAGCTCGGCACTGTTGGTGGTCACCAGTTTTTGGATCGGCAGCGGAGAAAAAAACTGCCACGCTTGCTGTAACACAGTTGGATGCAAGCGCCCTTCGGGGTCTTCTAAGACCAATATTGGGCGTGATAATCGCCGTAGGGTAACAGGGCCGCGCGCGCGAATATACGCGTTAAGAAGGCCAATCATTAACAGCTTTTGTGATTTAGTTAATCGACTCTGCTGTAGCCAAGTTAGCGGGGAAAGCGTGTCACTTTGGAATACATCACGATAGGTCGACTCAGAGCGATTATGGGGCGTGAAAGCGAAATAGTGCTCTACTAAGGAGTGCAGCGCGTTTATGCTACTTTTTAACTCACCACTGTTGATATGTCCCGGGTTGTTTAACAGACGGCGACATGTGTTGTTTAGTCGCTTTTCTAATCGCAATTGTTGCGATTCACTGTTTGTGTTGTTCAGCGCACCAACCCGCCTTAACCGTCGCGCATCCCTTATTCTTACCAGTGGGTGCAAAGTTCGCAGCTTATAGAGTAGTGAATTTATCTCATCACAGGGAATAACGCCCCCTTCTGCATCTAGAAACAGATACTGGGTGCTGATGTGATGATTAGCGTCTTGATGCGCGCTCATAGATATCAACAGTTGGTCGCCATGGGCGTTCCCACTTTGCCAGAACGGTGAAAAAGCACGATAACGGCGCGCTGTTTTATCTCCTGGATAGTCTTCTTGCCAAACTAAGACGATGTAAAGATTCTGGCTCTCTTGGCGTTTTAGTCCATGGTCGACATGAAAATCGCTGGCTTTTACCTGATAGGATTCGAAGTGAGGGGATAAAAAGATGTCTAGCGCATCGAGTAATGATGACTTCCCCCACGCATTTTCGCCGATGAGAACGGTTAACTCTTCGATACTGAGAGAGAGTCGTTGTATTCCTCTGAAATTGGCAATTTCTACTCGAACTAATTGCATATCCACCTCGGCACTGCAAAACAGCGTTACTGGCAGTGTATAAATATATACGCCAATTTTCGATGTTTAGCTCATTGATTAGTGATATGAGAACGCACAAATAGTCCCATCGAATTAGCTCCCCAAATGAATGGCTTTAAGCACAACTTGAGTATTGTTCTAGTTTATGAATAATGCTGTTTCATACATTAAATGTGTGATCTGAAATGTATTTTGCTATCATTCCTTGAAAAGAGGAAAGATGTATGTCCCAAGATAATTTGTTATTGAGGCTGGCACATATTAATGATAGCCACTCTCATTTTGAGACCAGTACTGTCGCAGTGAATACCCCACAGGGCGCGGCGTCGATACAGTGCGGTGGTTTGGGGCTTGTTTCATCATTTCTTCAGGCGCAACGCCAACAGGCGCAACGTGATGATATTGCCCACTTATTTGTCGATTGTGGCGATGCTTTTCAGGGTAGTCTGTATTTCTCTCTCTATCGGGGAAAGGTGAATGCGTGTGTTCAAAATCATTTGCAGCCAGATGCAATGCTGCTTGGCAATCACGAGTTTGATTTAGGCAATGAGACGGTTTACCCCTATTTACAGCAGTTGACTTGCCCGGTGGTAGTCTCCAATTGGGATACATCTCGCGTCAAGTTGGATAAATGCGAGAATTTAACCAGTTATAACCCGAAAACGAGGTGCGGAGACTACCTAATAAAGCAGTTTGGTTCGCACCAAATTGCGATTATGGGATTAACGCTAGATAACATGAATGAGCTGGCTCACCCAGATCCGAATACCCCCTTTTTACATGTAGAATCGACGTTAACAGCAATGATTGAAGATGCTCATGCTAAGGGAATTTTTAATATTATTTTGCTAAGTCACTTAGGTTATGCGAAAGATCAGCGCTTGGCTAAGAATATTGCTGGCATTTCAGTGATTGTGGGTGGACATACTCATACTTGGCAAGGGGATTTTTCATCGTTAGGGCTCGTGAATGATGAACCCTATGGTAAACGCGTAGGTGAGACACTGATATTTCAAGCAGGTTGCCATGCGCTGTGTGTAGGAAGTGCAGACTTGCAATTTAACGCTGCTGGCTATGCGCAGTTGATGCAGGGTAAAAGCCGTTTGTTAGTTGAGCAATCACAGCCATTATCTTGCGAATTACGCCATTATTTATCATCGCTGTCCTGTGTTGAAATGGTCAGCGTGGATCCCGAAATCACGCATCTACTGGCACCTTACCGAGGACAAGTCGAGGAGATGGCGAGCCATAATGTAGCGTCAGCAGAACAGATGCTCCGTCATATTCGAGTTCCGGCTGGTGAAGAGTTTAGCCATATTGCGCCCTTGGTTTGCGATGCATTCGTTTGGCAAGCAGAAGAGTCCGGCTTACCGGTCGATTGTGCGATTCATAACGCGGGTGGAGTGAGGGTGCATGTGGACTCTGGTACGTTAACTGCGGCTGAAATTGCCGGTCGCTTATTGCCATTTGCAATAGATTTAGTCCGTTATCGTATTACTGGTAAGGTGTTAAAAGAGACAATAGACAGTGCGATCAGTAATGCTGTTCGTCAGGACGGTAAAGGTAGCGGGGATGGCAGCTTTCCTTACACTTCCCATTTGCGTTATTGCTATGACAGAAGCCTGCCGAGCGGCGAACGCTTACAAGCGTTGTTACTGTATCGCTACTCAGAATGGCAGCCTATTGTGGATGATGAGAGTTATTGGGTAGTATCTTCGCGGTATACCGCCATGGGAAAAGGCGGATATGAAACACTCGCCGGCCTCGGTTTATCCTATGAACCCCTTGGCTATACGATGGCTGAAGCGTTTATTCACTATGCGGCAGCGTGTGAAACTCTGACGCCACCAACAGAAAACTTAACAGTGATTCTAGAATAGCGCATCAGAGTTGATGGAATAGACCCCGTTTAAAGAGCAAAGTATGAATTAAAGGCCGATAAGCGTTGTGCAATCGGCCTTTTTTCAGCCTCATAGAAATAGCCCACGATTACATTTATTCTTAGCGGAACGTTATTAACGAACTTATGGGTGAGTTAGTGAGGTGTGTATGTTTAAGCGAGAATGGAAATGTGTTTTATTGGTGATCGTTTGGGTTTCGGCATGGGGAGGCCTAGCATGGTTAGTGCCCCCCACGGGTATATAATTCACTTTTATTTCATCAGCGCATGCAGTTTCTTCACGATTATAGGTTGCATATAGATAGGAAGCTGTAAAGCGCCGATTAGCGCGAGGTATTCTGAGCCTAAAAAAGGACCTGCAACGGTCCATGTCAGTAATACATTTCTGTTACCAGAGGTAATTGCAGCAGTAAGTGCGGCATCTTTCCCTTGTGGCCAATAAAAAGCAAGCAGCAAGCTAAAAAAGCTGACACACAGAATACATGCAATTAGCATCAACGTGATCGCGTAACTTGGCTGGTAGTCAAATACCTGCCGATACTCTCCGATAAGCCCTAATGGAAAACTAAATACCAATATGATGGTAACTTGCGAGAGTTGTTTATGGCAACGTTGCAGTGACGCTTTGGGCACGAAGCGGTATAGCAATACTGAGGAAATCATCGGTAATGCGATAAAGAGACATAAGCGTTTTAAATATTCAATTAAATCTAAATGAAATGCGTTTGCCTGTAAGATCGTAAGGCACACATAGAGCACTAATGGCATCAATAATGTGGTTGCGATGGTTGTAGCCATACTCGGTATAGGATTAAGTCCAATGGAGCGCACAATGGCGGGTGTCGCGAACAACGATCCTGTCGCGCCAATTGCAGCTAAAGCGAGAAGTAGTTGTGAATTAATGCCGAGCCACTTTCCAATGCAAACCAGGAGCAGGGTTATAACGACATTATGGGTTAGAGCATACGTCCAAGTCTGCGGTTGTTTTAAACAGTGAAGCACATCTGACTGCTGCATACCAGCGAGGGTAAACAACATCAGAAAGAACAAAATATAGGGTAGTGAAGGAAAAACCGCCGCTGATAGGCTGGGGAATAGGAAACCAATTATGGCAGCGAGCAATAAAAAAAGTGCACTGTGTTTGGCGAGATAACTCAGCATATTACTCTTTCCTTGAAAATGTGTGGCTGTGGATAGCCGAAGGACTTTTAAATTAGAAAAACTAATCCATAAATGAACAATTTGTCATTGGCTCAATAGGGCGTTGGACGGTTAAAATATACCCATATATTGAATGAGTTAACAGAGGCAATTATGGTAAATGTAGTATATTGTGAAGACACAGTAGCAGCACGAAAACCCTATGCACTGACATTCAAAGGATTGATAGCACATGTGTGGGATATTTTGTTTGTTCGAAGCGAGCAGAAAGTGATGAATGTATCAGCACTCTCAGAGCACATGCGCAAGGATCTCGGCTTGTAATGATAAATAACAATAGAGAAAAGTTCGTTTAAATGCGGGGCAGGTAGCGTAAAAACAGTGACCCTATTGGCACTTCATGGCATCATTGATGCCTACAGCAGAAGGAGTGTGTTTAGTGGGTTTTTTTTCGAAATTGTTTGGTAAATCAGACAATGAGACGGCCAAAGTTGTTGAACCGATAGAGTATAACGGTTTTCTTATCTACCCTGAACCAGTAAAGGAAGGGGGTCAGTACCGCATTGCAGGCCGCATTTGTAAGCGAATTGATGATGTAGAGAAAGAACACCGTTTCATTCGTTCTGATCTGCTTTCATCAGAGCAAGATGCCGTTGAGTTTATGCTGAATAAAGCTCAAATGTTTATCGATCAAACGGGCGATAAAATGTTTAATTAAGGGCCTAATGGCCCTTTTTTGTCGCGGCTTTTTCAAGGCTTTAACCAAAGAGGCGAGATGACCACTCTTCAACATGCCCAGTCTCGATTCTATGCTCAATAATTTTTTGCCAGTCATTTTCGATAGGCACTTGGCGCGCTTGGATTAGTTGTTGCTTATCAAGAACGCCACCATAGATCAGTGTCAGCAAGCGAGAAAATGGCCAATCCGGATTTGGGCGTTCAAGCAGCTCTATTTTATCGCCCGCAGTTATCGTGCCCGTTTCAAGAACCCGAAAATACCAGCCACAACGTTGGGTCATCTGCACGCGCAGCGCCATATCGGAGACTGAAAATCGTTCGTTAAGCTTCCAGCAAGGCATTCTACCTTCTGAGAACTGCAACAGGGTTGAACCTATTTTTATCTTGTCATTTAGACAGATTGTATCTTCGGTTATCCCTAATGTGCTGAGGTTTTCGCCAAATGCGCCAGCGCTATTTAACGCATCTAAATGGCCAAGTTCGTTTTGCCATTGCTGATAATGCTCGAAGGGGTAGAGGTGCAACGCTTTACCTTCTCCACCATGAAATCGTTTATCCGCTTGTTCATCGCCAGTTACGCCAGTGAGGGTCACCAATACCGGCCCATTGATAGGTTGCTTGTTAATGGCGCTGGACTCACCTCTAGCAAAGGGTTTTATTTTACCAACGAGCACATGCTGAACGGTTCCAATTATTGTCATGGTGACACTGTCCTTATCGTGAATTACTGGCAGAATTTTAGCGAAAAAGTCCTTAGAGCTAAACCATTGCAATACTGCGGCGATTATAACGGCGACTTGGGGTCTGAAGGAAAGAACTGTCCAGGTGTAATACCAAAATGTTTTTTAAATGCGGCGACAAAGGCGGAAATTGAATCATAACCACACTCTAACGCGACATTGGTGACGCTGTCACCTGACTCTAGCAGAGACAAAGCATGGTATAAACGCAGTCGTTGACGCCATTGCTGGAAGGTTATCCCGGTTTCGGCACGAAAGTGGCGGCTGATACTTCGGCCAGTGAGATTTATTTTTTCCCCTAACGCTTCGATGCTTAATTGACTATCTGGATGGGCCTGAAGGTAACGGCACAGTGTAACCAACCTTGTATCTTTCGGCATCATTAATTTACTGTGGTTCTCTTTTAACTGATTTAGCTCATCGATGAGGACTTGCACAAGGCGTGACTGTTGTTCGCTCTGCGTATAATCAGGGTCTGATTGACAGAAACGAACAATTAATTCTCGGCACAGGGGGGTAACTTTACACACGAAGGGAAACGCCCATTTTTCCTCGCGGAGAAGACGATTGTCCACATATAAACTTTGCATCGTTGCTGCGCCCGTAGAAATCACCTTGTGCTGAGTATGTGAAGGAACCCAAATGGCAAACTGTGGGGGAGCGGTATAGTAACCGTCGTTCGTGGAAACACTCAGTACGCCTTGGCTAGCATAGGTGAGCTGCCCCCAGCAATGGCAGTGCCATTCTGTCGTACTTCCTTCTCTACCCCAACTTTCAGGCCTTGCATAAATAGGGTGTGGCAGAGCCTCTAACGAAGGAATTTGCCGTCGATGTCCTTTTGTCACTATTTGTTGTCCTATTATCGGTTGTAGGAAATAGAGAAAAGCGTACGATAACGTGACTGATCAATGATGGCAACGAATGGAATGCGATTAACGTGGTAAAAGTGATAAAGAAAGAGTGGTTCTTGGTCGGGATGGTGGTCGCTATTGTATTGGCGGGGCTGATCCCTAATGTGGGGCGTTCTGGCGGTGTACTTCATCTCGACACTGTAACAGGTTTTGGTATTGCAGCCATTTTCTTCTTACATGGTATTGGTTTATCTCCTCAGGCGATAAAAGCGGGCGTCAGCAATTGGCGGCTCCATATTTTTGTTCAAGCCGCGACATTTGTCGCTTACCCACTGCTTTGGGTTGTTTTTGGTCCAGTGCTACATATTATGATGCCGAGTGCCTTGGCATTTGGCTTTTGCTACTTATTTGTCTTGCCAAGTACGATATCGTCATCTGTCGCGATGACAAGTATCGCAAAAGGAAATGTACCGGGAGCGATATTTAACGCTTCTCTTTCTGGGGTTATTGGTGTGTTCATTACCCCAGCCCTGATTCAGGTCTTTATGGGGCTAGATGGCGTTGAGATGGACTTGCTTGGGACTGTTTTGTCAATCTCGCGTTTATTATTGTTGCCAATGGTAGCTGGACAACTACTGCGTCCGGTATTAAAGCCATTTTTAGATAAGCATAAAAATGTTGTTAATAAAGTTGATAAGAACGTTATTCTATTAATTGTTTTTAATGCATTTAGTGACTCAGTGGCACAGGAAATCTGGAATGGTTTTTCATATGCGGCTCTATTGGTTGCTTTGGTACTCTCTTTTGCTGTGTTGATGCTAGCCGCGCATACTATTACTTGGGTTGCAAAACGTATTGGTTTTAGCAAAGAAGACGAAATTGCGGCTGTTTTCTGTGGAACTAAGAAGACGTTGGCTGCTGGGGTGCCGATGGCGAAAGTTATTTTTGGTGCTGATCCTATGCTGGGTATGATCTTGCTACCAATTATGTTCTATCACCCTATGCAAATATTTTACTGTGCCATTTTGGCCAACCGTTATGCTGCAAGGCAGTTAGCTGAAACGGTAGCGAAATAGTCTCTTCTATAAAACACGGTCAAATAAGTCGTAGTAACAGTCTGTTTACTATGACTTATTCTATTTTCACTCTCTTTTACCTTCCTCTGTTGGTATCGCATGTCATGCAACCCTGAATGACGTGCCTTTCGCTGTGCAAATTTTATATTTATCTATGCAGCCTATCGCACATTTTTACTTATCAAGCTATCCTAGAATATGGGCTGTAACAATATGTTACGCGTTATTTCATCTGTTGGCGCTATAAAGGAAGAACATCGTAGTGAGCGGCGCTAGGGTATCGACCCAAGCTATGTTGCACTCATTTTGGATGTTTAATTGAGTTACGTTAAGGATAGACAATGCAAATAGGAATACCTAAAGAAACCCTTGTTGGTGAGAATAGGGTAGCTGCAACCCCAAAAACAGTGACACAACTGATTCAGCTTGGATTTGACGTTGTGCTTGAAAGTAATGCAGGGCTAGCCGCTAGCTTTGACGACGCCGCTTACATTGAAGTGGGTGCCGATATTATCCCTGCACCAGAAGTGTGGCAAAGCGACATAGTATTTAAGGTTAACGCACCCCAGATAGAAGAAGAGCTTGACGAAGTAAGCCTAATGAAAGAAGGCGCGTCTTTGGTGAGCTTTATTTGGCCAGCCCAACAAGAGGAACTGCTTAATCGATTAGCAGAGCGGCAGTTGACGGTGATGGCGATGGATGCTGTTCCGCGTATATCCCGTGCGCAGGCATTAGATGCCTTAAGCTCGATGGCAAATATTGCTGGGTATCGTGCTGTAGTAGAAGCTGCGCACGAGTTCGGACGCTTCTTTACTGGGCAAATTACTGCGGCAGGAAAAGTTCCTCCAGCGAAAGTGCTGATAGCTGGAGCGGGGGTAGCAGGTCTTGCTGCCATTGGGGCGGCAGGCAGTTTAGGTGCCATTGTACGTGCGTTTGATGTTCGTCCTGAAGTTAAAGAGCAGGTTGAAAGTATGGGCGCTGAGTTTTTATCTGTTGATATCGATGAGGTAGCGGGCAGTGGCGACGGTTATGCTAAAGAGATGTCTGAGGAGTTTAACCGCGCGGCCGAGGCTTTGTATGCAGCGCAAGCCAAAGAGGTCGATATTATCGTCACAACAGCCTTGATCCCGGGTCGGCCAGCGCCACGGCTAATTACTAAAGAGATGGTGGACTCGATGCAGGCAGGCAGCGTGATTGTTGATCTTGCGGCTGCCAATGGGGGGAACTGCGAATACACAGTCGCGGATCAAGTTATTACGACAGAGAATGGCGTTAAAGTGATCGGCTATACCGATATGGTTTCTCGACTACCGACGCAATCCTCTCAGCTTTATTCTACCAACTTGGTTAACCTTATTAAGCTATTGTGCCCAGAGAAAAATGGCGAAATAAATGTCGATTTTGACGATGAGGTTATTCGTGGTTTAACCGTTGTTCGTGATGGTGAGCTAACATGGCCTGCTCCACCAATTAAAGTCTCTGTTCAAAGTGCGCCCGAGGTTGTTGAAGTGCCACTAAAACAGCAGCGTGAGGAAGCCCCTCCGTCACCGCTAAAAAAAGCCCTCTTGGTGTCTGCTGCCATCGCGGTCTTTGGTTTTATTGCGCATTATTCTCCCGCTGAATTTTTAACGCATTTCACCGTGTTCGTATTGTCTTGCGTGGTGGGGTATTACGTTGTTTGGAATGTTACTCATGCATTACATACGCCCTTAATGTCAGTAACGAATGCGATTTCAGGCATCATCATTGTTGGTGCGCTATTGCAAATCGGTCAAGGTCATGGATTGGTGAGTGTATTGGCATTTATTGCGGTGCTGATTGCGAGTATTAATATTTTTGGTGGATTTACAGTAACGAAACGTATGCTGGAAATGTTCCGTAAGGATCGATAATAAGGAGTGGAACATGTCTGAAGGAATAGTACAGGCTGCGTATCTCATTGCTGCCGTGTTGTTTATTTTGAGTTTGGCAGGTCTGTCAAAGCAAGAAACCGCAAGAATGGGTAACTATTATGGCATTATGGGGATGGCGATCGCGTTAATCGCAACGATTTTTGGTCCGTATTCACAAAGTACTGGGCTTATTTTGATTGCGATGTTGATAGGTGCAGCGATTGGCATCTACTACGCGAAGAAAGTTGAGATGACCGAAATGCCAGAGCTGGTGGCAATGCTGCATAGTTTTGTTGGTTTAGCGGCAGTGTTGGTTGGTTTTAATACCTACCTGCATCATGGTGAACTAACGGGAGCAATGCTCAATATTCATCTGATTGAAATCTTTTTAGGGGTGGTTATCGGTGGTATTACCTTTACGGGGTCGCTGGTGGCATTTGGTAAGTTGCGTGGCTTGATTTCCAGTAAACCACTAATGTTACCTCATCGTCATAAGATGAATTTAGCCGCGCTTATTGTATCGTTAATCCTGCTGTATATTTTTGTTCAAGTAGAAGGATCGGCGTTTGTATTGATTGTCGCTACGATCATTGCTTTAGCGGTGGGTTATCACCTGGTTGCATCCATTGGTGGTGCCGATATGCCTGTCGTGGTTTCAATGCTGAACTCATACTCCGGCTGGGCTGCGGCTGCGGCTGGTTTTATGTTGGCGAATAATTTGCTGATTGTGACAGGGGCACTGGTTGGTTCCTCAGGCGCAATTCTTTCTTATATTATGTGTAAAGCAATGAACCGCTCGTTTATTTCTGTTATTGCAGGGGGCTTTGGCAGCGATGGGACAGCTTCGGCGGATGAGCAATCTTATGGCTCTCACCGAGAAACTTCCATTGATGAAGTGGTCGAGTTATTGCAAGAGGCAAAGAGTGTCATTATTACTCCTGGATATGGCATGGCTGTCGCACAAGCGCAATACCCAGTCCACGAAATTACAGATAAGTTGCGACAGCGTGGTGTCGAGGTTAGATTTGGTATTCATCCCGTCGCTGGACGTTTACCCGGGCACATGAATGTGTTGCTCGCTGAGGCTAAAGTGCCATACGATATTGTTTTAGAAATGGACGAAATCAACAGCGATTTCAAAGAAACGGATGTGGTACTCGTGATTGGTGCGAATGATACGGTTAACCCAGCTGCGCAAGAAGATCCGGGGAGTCCGATAGCAGGAATGCCAGTATTAGAAGTGTGGAACGCAAAACAGGTGATTGTGTTTAAACGTTCGATGAACACAGGCTATGCCGGTGTACAAAATCCTCTGTTCTTTAAAGACAATTCAGCCATGTTATTTGGTGATGCGAAAGCAACATGTGTCGAAATTTCATCCAAATTATAACCTAAGTCGATAAAAGGGGCAGTAAAGCCCCTTTTCTTCACGAAAAGCTGACATTTCCACTGATGGTAGTGTTACCATTTTTATATGAGATGGCTTGTAGTATGCATTCTAGTGTTTTCTCACGTGGCAAAGGCAACCACGGTTCCGCAACGCTTAGAAATGATCAAAGCGGATTTTGCGGTAGAGCAGAGCATTACGGATTACGATTATCGACAGTTTCAGGTAAATTTCCCTGAGGCTTTACTGTTGCCGGAATATCAGCTTCCACAAACGGCTAAATACCCGATTGATGCGTTACAGCGATTGTATCAAAATGCTCAGAACTGCAAAGGGCCGTGGCCTGTAAACCCTTTAGTAACCCAACCAGTTGTTTTTACAAGGGCAATGTGTAATCGCATTGTATTACCTGTTGGTTGGTTTGCGCGTGCTGGCTATATACACCCCGGTGGTGGATCGTTTGCTCGACGTTATGTTGCGCTTTTCCCCGAGCGCCATGAAGAGTTACTTCCGTTTTTCCATATTAGCGAACGGTCTTTGGGAGAGGATGGCTCTCTACTCTATCGTTTACAAACTATGCCTGAAGACGCACTACGATCTTTAATTGCAGGCGCCGACTTTTTACTGGCTGGCGATGAGTTGTGGGTAAGACATGAAGATAGGTATAAGCTCTATGATCAGAATATTTGGACGAAAACATTAGAGCGTTACAAGCTAACATTTAACTTAGTGAGAGACGTAGAATATTGCGTAACCTATAGTGGCAACATTTGCTGGCAAAGTGAAGAGCAAGCTAAGTGGCCTTATTACTTAGCAATTCTATTGATTAGTTTAAACGTTGTGTTTTTATCCGGTTACGGCTATCACCGGTATAAAGATCATCAAAAGATGTTAGCAGAAAGAATGCTAGTGTTGCAGATTTTAACCCACGAGTTAAGAACACCGATTGCCAGTTTAGGCCTTACGGTAGAAGGCTTTCGGCGAGAATTCGATACATTGCCGGAATCGGTATATGATGAATTTAGACGATTGTGTGAAGACTCACGACGATTAAAGCAGTTAGCAGAGGCGAGCAAGGACTATTTGCAATCAACGCAGGGACAGTTAAGCGTTGAGCATGTCCCGTCGTTTAACGAATGGGTGGAGTTTGTCTGTGAGCCATTTGAGGTCTCATTGTCACTGGGTAAAGACTGTGCTGTAGATATAAATGTTTATTGGTTAGCAACATGTTTGAGTAATTTATTAGCAAATGGACAAAAATATGGCTTAGCACCAATGACATTGGAGACAAAAAGTTCCAATGGAAGGATTGTAATACGTATTTGTGACCAAGGGCATTTAAGTGCAAAAGATTGGCCACGGATACGTAAACCGTTTGTTAGCGAACGAGGCATGGGCCTAGGGCTGACAATTGTAGAGTCAATGATTAAACGTATGGGGGGTAAGATATCATTACAGGGCCCCCCAACAACATTTGTAGTGGAGATTCCTTGTGAACCAAAAACTCCTACTGGTTGAAGATGACATGAACCTGGCCGTTGGTCTATTGGCTGTATTGAAAGACGCCGGGTATGATTGTGTCCATGCAGAGTGTGCTGAGGCTGTGCCTGCACTCTGGAACAGTGCGGATTTAGTTATTTTAGACCGACAGTTACCCGAAGGTGACTCGTTAGACTTTCTAGATAACTGGCTAAAACTTAAGAAGTTACCTGTCATTTTACTGACAGCGATGGTATCGGTTGATGATCGTGTTCGTGGTTTAGACTCAGGAGCCAATGACTACTTAACCAAGCCATTTGCTGAACAAGAGTTATTGGCGCGTATTCGTAGCCAGTTACGCCATACTCAAAATGATGATGGGGAAGCCCCAGAGCTATTAGTGGTTGAGCCGGTTAGTATTGATGTAGAAAGCCGTGAAGTCATCGTGGATGGAGAGAAAGTCACATTAACGCGAACAGAATTCGATCTTCTCTATTTCTTAGCTAAACACGTTGGTCGTGTCTTCACGCGTGATGAATTGCTCGATCATGTTTGGGGTTATAATCATTATCCAACAACGCGTACTGTCGATACACATATCTTACAGTTACGACAAAAACTGAAAGGGATCAGCATTGAAACGTTGCGTGGTGTTGGTTACCGGATGAAAGCAAGTTAGTTATGTTTCGGCTATTGGTTGTTACTGCTGCTTTTTTATCGTTTTTTACTAATGCTCGTTGGTTCGAAGACCAAGGTCCTTTAGCTACAGCGCATGGCCTCCTTTTATCTGGGAGAGTAACAGCCAGCTTTGAGCAAATGGTACAGCTATGGCAACAACAACCTACCTTGCTCATTGAGGAGAACTTAGATGGGCTGCTTTCTGCCGCGGTCGCAGTAGACTGTGGTAGAAGTCTTGATGAACTTCTTTTGCCGGAATGGTTGCCTGAAATTAGTTTACAACGAGAAACGATTCAGCATGTTAACCAAGTTAATTACAGCGTTAATCTTAAAGGGGTATCTACAAGCAGCACACTAGATGTCGAGTTAGTTCGTTGGCCAGACACATCGATTGTCAGTGGTCGAACATCGGTAGCAAAAGATGGCAACTTTGAGATGAGTTTCCGCCATTTTTCAGCGCTTTTGCCTCGTGGTTTATATCAGTTAAAGGTAACGACGAGCGGTGAAATTCCTTGGATTACTTGGGTAATTCTTGGTGAAAGTGAGTCCAAACAGAGAATTAGTTGGGTTGACTCGCTCAGTTGGCGTATCGATAAAGATGCATTACCGCTAAAAACCTGTCCAGCTTCCGTGTTAGAACAACAAATCTACCCGTTAGATAAGCTCTATCAATCTGTTCAGTGGAATTTGCGCCATCAAGGTCGATTGCCTACCGAATTTAACCCTGAAGACACCGAGTTGGAATCGGGACGTTATTGGCTTAGTGTTGGCTTAGTCGAAACGCGTTGGCAGGGTGGGCTGCAACTGCAGGAGATTCAACGTTTGATCAAACCAGTTGAGTTGCACACGCCAGATAAGCTTGATGTCAGTATGTTCTAATTTGCCATGATGATCAGGTCTGATTGATAATTTAAGTATACAACTCGTGACACTGCGTCGACAAAGACATAAACTGTGCTTTAGATATACTGGAGGCTAGAATGTCAGATCCGACTTTAACTCATGAAGAGCAGCAAGAAGCCGCAGAACGTATCCATGCCCTAATGGCACAGGGTATGAGTAGTGGCGAAGCTATCATGAAAGTGGCGAGTGAAATTCGCCAGCAGAAAAAAGACGAAAACTAAAAAATACCCGTATTAAGTGTTCTTGATGCGGGTTTTTTTTGTTACGATCTGTCTACTTTGTCTAGCATGGAAGGTGATAAAGATGAACAATCGATACCTAAGAGCCAGAACGTTAGCAAGATCTCGGCACGTGGGACAACGTTATGGTGAGAACCCTTATAGCTACCACTTAGATCGTGTAGCAGAGCTTGCAACGCCGTTTGGTTCAGAGGCAATGATTGTTGCGCAGTTACATGACCTGTTGGAAGATACAAATACATCGGTTGATGAAATTGCGGCAGAGTTTGGTTTTACCATTGCCGATGCCGTGCTGTATTTGACTGACAACGCCTCTAAGCCCAGAGAAGAGCGAACACATAGTACATATGATCGTTTACGCAGCTTGAACATTTATGAGGAGCCAGCAAGATTGGCGCTCATCGTTAAGGCGTGTGATCGCTTGGCCAATGTTAGGGCAAGTAGATACCTTTCTGCAAAACATTATCATAGATATGTTGATGAACACCGCCACTTCAAACTGGCTTGTTATCGTCAGGGGTTGTGTGAGGCTGTTTGGTGGGAATTAGATAATTTGATAAGCAAAGGGGAATAGACTCCCCCAGCTTAATGGTTTAGCTTGATTCACATGTCGTCGTAAATGGTTGGTATTGGCTGACGCTTATGCTGTGTACGCATGTAGATTGTGGTTAACTTATCTGTAACATCATTTGTGACAGGTTTACCCTCAAGGAAATCATCAATTTGGTCGTAGGTTAGTGCCAACGCATCTTCATCGGCTTTTTGTGGCGCTAACTCTTCTAAATCTGCAGTCGGTACTTTTTGTACCAGTTGCTCTGGAGCGCCTAAGAATGTGGCAATTTGACGAACTTGGCGTTTACTTAGCCCAAACAGTGGCGCGAGGTCACATGCACCATCGCCATATTTAGTGTAAAACCCTGTGATGTTTTCTGCACTATGATCAGTACCAATAACTAGCCCATTAGTTAGCCCTGCGACTTCATATTGTGCAACCATTCGGGCACGAGCTTTGACGTTGCCTTTTGCAAAGTCTACCCCAGCTTCAGTTTCAACTTTATTTGTGACAGAACTCAGTGAGCCAAGTACTGTTTCATGCAATGCATCAACACCAGCTTTGATATTAATGCTAATAGATTCGCTTGGTTGAATGAAGCTAAGCGCGAGCTGGGCTTCATCCTCATCTTTTTGTGCACCATAAGGTAACCGGACAGCAATAAAACGGTAATGAGAAGATGGGGCCGTTTTATTTAATTCGTTAACAGCGAGTTGTGCTAGACGTCCACAAGTGGTTGAATCGACGCCACCACTAATGCCGAGTATGAGCGTATGAGTCTGAGAGGCTTTAAGTTTGTTTTGAATAAATTCAATACGGCGTTTTACTTCAAAAGCTGGATCAATCTCACTGAGAACCTTCATCTCCTTACGAATATGTTGTTCCATGTCTATTCATTCCTATCGAATTCAAGTAAAGGGTAATTTGTCGATGATCGCCTAACTCAACCTTTTGATCAATGTTCATTACTCAATAAATCGCGTAAAATTTACAAACGATGTAGAAAAGAGGCGTTTACGTGAAAAATATAGCAATATTTGGCAGTGCATTTAATCCACCGACAAGAGGCCACTTATCTGTCGTTCAAAGATTGAACCATTATGATGAAGTTTGGTTAATACCTAGCTACGCTCACGCTTGGGGAAAAGGCATGCTGGCCTTCGATATTCGCTGTCGTTTAGTTGAGCGTTTTATTGCTGATAGTCATCTGCCTAATTTGAAGTTAGTCAGCATTGAACAACAGTTAGCCGAAAACGTTAGTCCAGTGACAACACATGCAGTATTAACGGCACTCTCTTTAGCACATGCTGATACACAGTTTACGTTTGTTATTGGACCTGACAATTTTCTTAATTTTAGTAAATTTTATCGATTTGAAGATATACTTAATCAATGGCAGGTATTATCGTGCCCACAAACATTAGATATTCGTAGTACATATGTTAGAGAAGCGATAAGCGAAAATAAGTCCTTTGCTCATTTAGTCACATCAGGAGTAGCGTCGTTACTAATAGAGGAAGGGCTATATTTGGATATTACATGAAAAAATTCAAGCACTGTTGTATAGGGACTGTACTATTCTCGCTTGCTATGAGTGCAAACGCGATGCAAATTCCATGCAGCGCACCATTTCGTGTTGATAGCTTTATGTGTTCCATATTTGAACGCCAAGAGCTAACACTGCTGTTTCCAAACGTTCAAAAAGAGGACTTTTGGTATGCTTGGCAAGCAGAAGAGCCTTTGGTTTCTCAGACGATTGATGGAAATACCTTCTATGGTATTGGTATATTTACACCGGACGATATTAATGAATTAGGCGAGTTTTCTTCAGAAGCCGTCGTTGAGTGGATTAAGCAACATGGAGTGACGATGAGTTTTGGTTTATCGCAACAACTCACCGGCAGTGCCAATTTTCGTATTGATTATCGCTGGCGTGATCGTGAAGATGTAGACCTTATGCTGCAGATGCGACTTCCATTTAAATAATTAAATGGCCAAAAATAGCATATCTAAATTACCAACGTTCTTGCAGTAATTCTTGTGCTTCAGCCCTTAATTCCTCGGGAGTTAGTTGTAAATCTTGAACAATATGCTCAACAGACTTTCCTGACCGTTTTGCTCGAACGGCTTCAGTCATTCTAATACAACGCAATAATCGCTGTTTCTCGCTATCTGAGAGTGCAATCTTCAACTCAGACATGTCACCCTGTAACATACAGTCAACGTTAATGGCTCTGTCTTTTGCATTTTGTTGTGGTTGCTGTGCGGCAAGGTGAAGGTGAATGGTTTTGATGAGACTGGATTTTAACGCATCAGACGGTGATTCTGTCAGGGTGCTAAAACATGCCTGGATTAGTTGGCTGTTTGAAAGAAAACCAGCGGTTTGTGGTAATGGCGATTGAGAGCGAATTGATACTTGTATCTGTTGCCATTCCGTTTCGGGTAAAACGATGAGGCTATGCAAGCAATCTATGTTGATCCAAAAGAGATCACCAGATTGTAAGTAGTAATGTGTGTGACCAATACGCACAATGATACCACCTGAAATTGGCGCTAACAGCATGCCATATAAGGATTTTTTTCTGCCACTAACGATAAGTGTTGTGGCGTGCTTTTTATCGTACTCAATAGTTTGTTGCATAGTGTGTTTTGCCTTTTATTCGCTCGGGCTAATAGTGTGCGTTTTTGTGCATTAGGTCAAATAAATTGGTGTAAAAAGATTGAGTTACTTTATACCAAATGCGAGTGGTTAGACCTCCAACCAACGTAATTGAGTGAAATGAATACTGTTTCGTGACGTTTAACTGCGTAAAATACCCTTACAAAAGTTGTTAGAAGATTAATCGTGGAAAATGATATTTACAGGGATATTCGCCCTTACAATGATGCAGAAGTTCAGCAAGCACTAAGTGCATTAGTTGAAGATGATGAGTTTATAACGGCCATTACGCAATACCGGTTTTCTTGGTTACCAACGTGTGTTTCTGGGCTCGTAAAACCCCTGTTAAAAAGGGTGTTAACCCATCGTTGGTCATCGATCAAATCGGTAAAAGAAGTGCAGCTTCAGGTTGCAAACTATATGGAGCAAGCAATACTGTCATCTAGTGACGGTGTCACCTATTCTGGCTTGGACAAACTAGACCGAAATAAGAGTTATCTCTACATTTCAAATCACCGTGATATTGCCATGGATCCTGCGTTAGTTAATTGGTGTTTGCACCATGAAGGATTTGATACATCGCGCATTGCGATTGGCGATAATTTGTTAAAGAAAGCGTGTGTCGCCACGTTAATGCGACTAAACAAGAGTTTCATCGTCAAACGGGACATTAAAGCACCAAGAGAGCTAATGAAGGCGTTGGGGCAATTGTCTGCCTATATTAGACACTCACTCTGTGAAGATAATCAGTCGATTTGGATTGCACAAAAGGAAGGTCGGGCGAAGGATGGTAACGACAAAACCGATCCTGCTATTCTTAAAATGCTCCATGTACAAGGGCGTAAAGAAAAGCAACCCTTTGCAGATTATATGCAGTCGTTAAATATCGTACCGGTTACGATTAGCTATGAAAACGATCCGTGCGATTTAGCCAAAGCCAACGAGTTAGTGGCGAAACGTCAAACCGGGTATTACCAAAAGTCTGAGTTTGAAGATATTGATAGTATTATTCAGGGTATTGTCGGAGAAAAGCGACGTATTCATGTTTCATTCGGTGACGTTGTCACTGGAAAGTATGAGTCCCCAGAAGCACTGGCAGTGGAAATTGATCACCAGATCATTAATAATTATCAATTATTTCCGGTGAACTATATTGCTGCAAATAAGAACCATACGTGCATTACAGAGAATGAGCGTATACGATTTAGCCATAAACTCTGCGCCGTGGATGACGCTGTTGCGACGATGATTACTCAGATGTATGCACTTCCTGTAACTAGACGCTGCTCCTGATCCTATTTTAAAGCACGACTCACTGCCGACTGAGTAGAGCGCTGTTGGCGGTGCCGTGCTGCGTTAAGACGAAATCAATGAACTGCCGAACCTTTGGTGCTAGATGCTTGCGGCGCGGAAAGACTGCGTACATGGTCAGTTGCATTGTAGGTGTCCAACCCGGTAATACATTCACCAAAGTACCATCATGAATTTCATTGTTTAGAAGGTATGTTGCAATGTACGCAATCCCTAGCCCAGATTTTGCGGCTTCCATAATGGCGGGGGCATTATCAATTCTTATGTCGCCTTTCACTCGTACATCGACTTGCTCATGGTCACGTTCAAAAGGCCACACTTCAAAGCTTCTATCAACACTCGCGTAGCTAATACAGTTATGTTGACGCAAATCGTTGGGATGGGAGATGGACGCACGGTGCTTTAAGTAGGTTGGGCTGGCAACTGCCATAAATTGACAACAGAAAATTTTCCTTGCGACCATAGACTCAGGTAGTTCGTTATCCATGGCTAACCAACAATCATAACCTTCGTCAAGAAGGCTAGGGCGGTGGTCGAACAGGCTGAGTTCAATTCTTAATTGTGGGTGCTGCAATTTGAATTCAGCAATGAGCGAAGAAATAAACGTGCTACCTAAGGATATCGCCGCAGCGATCCGCAGCGTACCGCTGACCTCATTCTTATGCCCTGAAACCAATGCTTCAGCCTCTTCAACATTTCGGATCAACTTGTCTCCGTATTCAGCTACCTGCAAGCCAATATCAGTAAACTTAACGGTACGTGTACTTCTTTGTACTAATTGACAGCTAAGGCTTTCTTCTAAAGCACTGATTTGTTTGCTTACGTGAGACTTAGATATCCCGAGTTTGTCAGCCGTGCGAGTGAAGCTACCTTCGTGGGCAAGGGTAGCCAAAATCACCATTTGTTGCAGGTTGTCGAGTACCACATTTATATCCTCTGATAATTTAGGTTTAGCTTAATACCTGCTTAGTTTGTAAGCAAGCACTAACCTTATAAATGCGTTGATGATCAATATATTATGATTATAGTTTCCTAATGGAAACTTATATGGTGCTGCATTCAGGTTGAATGATCACGCAATGATCATCGATAGATCCTGTTAGTACTCATCCGAATAATAATGTGGATTAGGGTGAATGTTTTCATTTATGGGGTAGAATTGGATAGATCTCCCTCTACGTTTTAGGGAACTCTTGACGTTTGTTTGCTTTTATTGTTCCGAGCACAACGTCAGCGATAAATGCTGCGCGTGATCTATTGATATGCGGTTTAGGTTGGTTTTTGTTACGTAATTTATTGATTTAATTGAGTACTCCCTTTTTATCTTTGTAGTAAAAGGGAGTTAAGTGCCTACATATTGTATATAGGGGGCATTGTATTGGCTCTTGGTGCCGCATAGATAAACGATGTGGCTTACATTTCGATCATGGCAGAGTATTCGTTCGATTTTAACTTTGCTTTCTGTCATGGCATTGTTGATAACTGTAATTAGATTCTGTTGATTTATTTTGATATTGCCCAAAGTTTGTTTTTTATAGTTAAAACAGTGGCTTGTACGCATTTTTATTTGTAGTAGTGAAAAGTAAACCTGTAATAGGGTCAGCTTTGTATCGCTAAGTGCGCTAAAAAGGGTTTTATGGCTGTGACGAGTGCCTTTGTATATATAAATGATTTCAATGGATCTTATTTCCATAATTGTCCTTATAAAGCAGTCTATTACAGTTAATTATACTTTCTCTGTGCAAGTTTAGTGAGATCAGAAGCATGTTTGCGCGGTTCTAAGCGAACGCCAGTGTTAAAGTGCACAAAACATCGCATTTTGTACTGCACTTTCATGGAATCCAGCGTGTTGATTCACATAAATTGCTCAATTTACAAAAATAGTGTGATTTGCAATGTCATTTGACTATTCCTTTGCTACTGTATTTATGAGATGAATACATTGAGGGGGGGAGTATGGAGTTAGCGCTAATTTTGGTGTTTATTATCGTCGCTGTTGTGGTTGTTGTGAGGGAGTGGAGGAAAAAGAATATGCACAAGACTGACTAAGGGCAGTGTTGTGCATATGTGAAGACGATGGTTTATAGCGCAGTGATGGTTTGCACTGCTTCTTTCCATTTTGGTGTTGCCATTTGTTGAACTGCGGCGGTTTTGTTTTCAATATATAGCTTGGCAAGCTTATTGTTTGCAGGCTGTATAGGTAAGTTGTTTAGTAATTCTTTCAATCCTTCTCGGTTATTGCACAGTAAAAGGACGTCACACCCAGATGCTAATGCTTGCATGCCTCTTTCAGCATAAGAACCCATCACATCAGCGCCTTTCATGTTTAGATCATCTGAAAAGATAACGCCTTTAAATGCCAATCTATTTCGAAGAATTGTCTTTAGCCAAAAAGACGAGCCACTCGCTGGTTGTGGGTCGTAGGCGGGATAAATAACATGGGCAGGCATGATGGCATCAAGCTGGTCATTCTCAATGAGTTGTTGAAACACCTGCATATCGGTTTCTAATATGTCATTTCGTTGGTCATAAGGTGTAGCGAGATGAGAGTCAATCAGTACGCCGCCGTGTCCAGGAAAGTGCTTACCAGTGGTCGGCATTCCCGCGCTCTTCATCCCCGAGATAAAGGCACCAGCATATTGTTGTACTTCTTCAACCGTAAGGCCAAAAGCACGATTGCCAATAGCGGCACACTGTTCACCAATATCGAGTACCGGTGCAAAACTAAAATCGACCCCTGCGGCGAGTAGCTCTGTTGCCATAACCCAACCGGCAGACTGGGCTATTTCTTTTCCGTTTGAATGCTGACGATAGGCGCCTGCAGGAGGGATAGCGCTAAAGCCATCACGAAAACGCTGTACTCTACCGCCTTCTTGATCAACGCAAATGAGTGTCGGTGTTGTTTTGCACTGACGGATCTCTTCGGTCAGACGCAGTAACTGCTCTCTATCCTGATAGTTACGAGTAAAGAGGATGACACCAGCAACATTGGGGTGATTAAGCAGTGTGCGGTCTTCGTCCGTTAGTTGGGTGCCGTCGATGTCGATTAAAACAGGTCCCATTATTTGCTCCAGTATTGTTAATTGATTATGGCTGATAGATGGCGCCAAGTATGGCTGGTTGCGTTGCACCAGTGACCGCTTTGCAGTTACCAGGTAATTGATTGATGCGCTGGTGCGCTAGCCAAGCGAATGCAGCAGCTTCTACATAGTCAGGGTCGACACCTAAATGCGCCGAGCTGACCACATTAATTGTCGGAAGGCAGTACGCCAACATTTCCATTATAACGGGGTTGTGCACGCCTCCGCCGCATACAATAACAGTCGATGTATCGCTAGGTACAGCGTCGGCAATGGTCGTTGCTGTGAGTTGACAAAGAGTTGTCAAGACATCGAGTTTTGACGGCGTATGTGGCAGCTGACAGAGGTGATCCTTTAACCAATGTTGGTTGAAGTACTCTCTGCCAGTGCTTTTCGGTGCAGGTTTCACAAAATAAGGATCGGTTAGTAATTGAGAAAGTAGCGCTTCATTAACCTTTCCTTGCTTGGCGAGAGCGCCATCTTTGTCATAGGGCTGGCCAAAATGGTGTTGTACCCAGATATCAACGAGGGTATTGCCGGGGCCAGTATCAAAACCGAGGGGCGCTTGATGAGGCTGCAGTATCGATACATTGCCAATGCCACCAATATTTACCACAACGGTTGTGTCGGTATTGCCAGGGTGAAAGATCTTTTCGTGGAATGCAGGCACGAGCGGTGCACCTTGTCCGCCATAGGCCATGTCCATGCGACGAAGGTCGCCTACGACAGGAATACCCGTCATCGCTGCTACTAAACTGTTGTCACCGATCTGCATTGTAAACGGTGTTTCGGACTCAGGCTCGTGCCAGATCGTTTGACCGTGATTACCAATGGCAGTGATAAGAGAATGTGGAAACTCTAATCTTGTTAACCATGCGTTAATCTTTTCACCGTAGAATCTACCCAGTAAGTGTTCGCATTGTCCAAGTTCAGATAGGGAAGTAGAGCCCGAGGTGATAAGGCGTTGAAGCCTTTGGCGTAGGGCCTTGGGGTATTGTTCGTTTGTTGTGTGTTTGATCGCAAAGGAGTCGGTAGTGATTGCTGCAATGACTAAATCAATGCCATCTAAACTGGTACCGGTCATTACACCGATAAAGACGTTCTCTTGCATAAATTACTTCCCTGAATGTGTGCGTCGCTATTTGTATGTTAATTCATTGATGCTAAAGTATTAACGAGAGTGATTAATCTGTATTGATATTGTGTTCTGTTGGCGATGTATCTACTGTTCCGAGCAATATTGTAACGTTACTTTATCGTAGAAAGGGTTCTTAGTGAAATATTCAAAACTTTCAATTGGGGTTGTGAGCAGCCTATTTTTATTTGGGTGTGGTGAAGCTCAACAAAGTCAACAATTACCAGTACTCAACGTTTCTGCAGCCAGTGCAGAGTTAGTTCAGTATACGCCTAATGAAGTTTATTCTGGTCGCTTGGAAGCGAAAGAAGATGTCACCATCTCAGCGCAGGTGTCGGGGTATTTGCAATCTCGTCACTTTAAAGAAGGCGATAATGTTGAGAAGGGGCAATTGCTTTTCCAACTAGATCCCGCTATTTACAATACGCAAGTTGCCGCAGCGAAAGCGTCGTTGGCACAAGCAGAGTCAGCCTTAAATTTGGCACAGGTGAATGCTGAACGTGCCAAAGAGTTATTACCGAAAGGAAGTATCAGTCGTTCTGAGTACGATGGTATTACCGCCACCCGTAGTCAAGCTGCATCGCAAGTGAAAGTGGCTAAAGCGTCATTACAAGCTGCGGAGTTGAATCTTCAATACACCCAGATTACGGCACCAATTAGTGGACGAATTAGCCGCTCGTCAGCCAGTATTGGCGATTTGATTGCGCCCTCATCAGGGCCTTTGGCGACCCTAGTGAGTATCGACCCTATCGATGTACAGTTTTCTATCAGCGAAAGGGAAGTTTTTCAATATTCAAAAAGTATTGAAAACCCGAAGTCATCAGACGGTGGGGTTATCGCACTGTTGAGCTTTCAAGGGGAGCAGTACTCAGAGACAGGTAAGATCATTTCTGTTTCAAACCGAATTGATCGAGCGACGGGGACATTGGAGATGAGAGCTGAGTTCCCGAATGATAAAGGAATCTTGTTACCGGGTCAGTATGCTGATGTCACGTTGCAAATGGTGGAGACGGTTGGTGTTATTACCGTGCCACGCTTATCGGTGCAAAGTGATGTTGGTGGCTCTTACGTTATGGTGGTGAATGACGATAACGTGGTTGAGCGTTATGGTGTAACGATGGGTGGTGACATTGGTACCGATGTTATTGTTAAAGGTATTGAGGAAGGGGCTCAAGTCTTAACATCTGGCCTGCAGCGTGTGAAGCCTGGTGTTGAAGTTAACGTTCAACTGGGCGAGAAAGAGTAATCTATTATGATAAGTCGGTTCTTTATTCAGCGTCCCAAATTTGCGCTAGTCATCTCTATCGTTATCTCTCTAGCAGGTATTATCAGTTTTTTAAGCCTACCTGTAACAGAGTATCCGCAAGTTAGTCCACCATCAGTTAGCGTATCTGCGTTCTATTCTGGTGCGAGCGCAGAAACAGTCGAAGAAGCAGTCGCAGAGCCTCTTGAATCTGCCATTAATGGTGTCGAAAACATGCTGTATATGTCTTCGAAAAGTGCCAATGACGGCTCTTATAGTTTGAGCGTCACCTTCGATATTGGTACTGACCCAGATCAGGCGCAAGTCAACGTGCAAAACCGAGTTCAATCGGTGACAGCTAAATTGCCTCAAGATGTGCGTAATATTGGTGTCACGGTGAAAAAGCAATCACCGGATATTCTCATGGTATTGAACGTATATGATGAAAATGGCGTATACGACGAGCAATATTTAAATAACTATTTAAATATTAATGTGACGGATAGCCTCTCTCGCATTAAAGGCATTAGTGACGTATCGGTTGTTGGTGGTGGTGAGTTTGCAATGCGAATTTGGGTTGATCCCGATAAGCTAGCACAGCTCGGATTAACAACCACAGATGTGAGCAATGCGTTGCAAGAGCAGAATGTTCAGGTTGCAACTGGCACCGTTGGAGCCGCTCCATCGCGAGATGTACGTGATGTTCAGTTCAATCTTGTTACTAAAGGGCGATTAGAAACTGTTGAAGAGTTCGAGAATATTGTTATTAGAGCAAATAATGATGGCTCGATGATACAAGTAAAAGATGTCGCTCGGGTTGAACTCGGTAAACGTTTTTACACGGCTAACGGTATTTTTAATAGCTCTCCAGCCAGCATATTGATCTTAACGCTGCAATCCGATGCGAACGCATTAGAGTCTGGACGCTTGGTGATGGAACGTCTTGCGGAATTAAAGACTCAGATGCCAGCAGGGATGAATTACGAAACCAGTTACGACACGACAACGTTTGTTAGCGAGTCGATTAAAGGGGTTCTAATTACGTTAGGCCAAGCCATCTTTTTGGTCATTGCAGTGACATACCTGTTTTTAGGTAATGTACGCTCAACGCTAATTCCGGTTATTGCCATTCCAGTTTCGCTGATTGGTACCTTTGCGTTCATGAGCATTACTGGGTTTACTATCAATACCATTACGCTTTTTGGTCTTATTTTGGCGATTGGTATCGTGGTAGATGATGCAATATTGGTGATTGAAAACGTCGATACCATTATGCATAAAGATCCCACGGTGACCCCGGCTCAAGCAACTTTGCGGGCAATGAAAGAGGTAACAGGGCCAATCATTACTTCCACACTGGTGTTGTTGGCGGTATTTATTCCCGTTTCATTGTTGCCGGGTATTACCGGTATCATGTATCGGCAGTTTGCGTTGACGATCTGTATTTCCGTTTGTCTCTCTTCGATAAACGCACTGACGCTGTCTCCTGCATTGTGTTCACTCGTGTTAAAGCGTGGGGCGACGGATGCTGGCTGGTTTAAAGTATTTAACCGCGGCCTTGATAAAGTGACGGATCGCTACGGTAAGCTAGCGGGCTTCTTAGTAAGAAAAACCGCCGTGTTGCTTACAGTGTTTGCCATTGCCGTTGTGTCTGTGTCTTGGCTGGCTAAGAATACGTCTTCTGGTTTTGTTCCTCAGGAAGATAAGGGGATTTTGGCGGTAAACGTGCAGTTACCTGATTCGTCTACGCTAACACGTACGATAGAGGTGACAGAAAAACTCGAGAAGATCATTAATTCAGAGCCTGGCGTCGAAAACATGACGATCGCAAATGGCTTTGCGTTTTTGACGGGAGCTGCACAATCGAATGGGGCATCACTGTTTATTAAATTAAAAGATTGGGATACGCGATTAGGGTTAGACGGTGACCACAGTGCGAACGCTATTGCCCAGCGGATCAACATAGCAGCGGCCACAACACTACTCGAAGCTTCAGTGTTTGCCATTGGCCCTCCTGCTGTACCGGGCATGGGGGCGACATCTGGTTTCGAGTTCGTGCTCCAAGATACGCAAGGCCGTTCACGTAGTGACATGGCTGCACTATCAAACGAACTGATCGCGGCGGCTTCCGCACAACCAGAGATCGTGGCTGCGTTCACTACTTTTAGAGCGAACGTGCCGCATTACTACCTTGATATTGATCGTGTTAAGGCCAAGCAGTTAGGAGTACCTCTAACCGATGTCTTCGCGACACTGTCAAGTAACCTCGGCGGGCAATACATTAACGACTTTACCCTATTCGGTAAGAGCTTTAGGGTCACGATGCAAGCAGAAGACTGGGCAAGAGGAAGTATTGACGATTTGCAACGCTTCCATGTACGCAGCGCAAGTACAGGGGATATGATCCCTCTAAGCACTATGGTGGCAGTACAAGAAGTGTTTGAACCTGATGTGGCTTGGCGTTACAACATGTTCCGCTCTGTAGTGATTAACGGCACAGCTGCGCCGGGTTATTCATCAGGAGATGCGATTGCCGCGATGGAACGCGTGGCAGCAGAGCTACTTCCAAATGGCTATCAATATGAGTGGACGGGTCTGGCTTATCAAGAGAAATTGGCTGGTAATCAGGCAATTATTGCGTTTGCCTTGGCACTGGTATTTATTTACTTGTTCTTAGTGGCGCAGTACGAGAGTTGGACCATTCCATTGGCAATTATTCTGGTTGTTCCGTTGGCTACATTGGGGTCATTTGTTGCGATGCAATTAACGGGTACGGAGTTGAACCTGTACGCGCAGATAGGGTTGGTAATACTGATTGCTATCGCAGCTAAGAACGCCATTCTTATTGTTGAGTTTGCGAAGAATGAACGGGAAGAGGCTGAGTACTCGATTGATGAGGCTGCAGTTCGAGGCGGCAAATTACGTTTTCGAGCGGTAAACATGACCTCGTGGTCGTTTATTTTTGGTATCGTGCCGCTAATTTTTGCCTCTGGAGCGGGTAGTGCGAGCCAGAATTCATTGGGCATCTCATTGACCGGCGGCTTACTGTTTGTACTATTGGCGGGAACCATGTTAATTCCTGGCTTCTTTGCTTTTGTACAGCGACGTCGAGAGAAGTATCATGGTGGCTCAACCAAACTGGTTGAGTTAGAGGATGATTGATTCTAATTGAGGTGAGAAAGGAGGCTTAAGCCTCCTTTTTTGTATTAGTAGTGCGCGGTATGCCGTACTTTTTCTGTGAGCGCATATGTATGGGCTAAGGCAAAGGTTAGACACGCCAAAACATATTTAGTGAACCATAGTGAGAAAACGTATGCCTATCTTCGCTAAAAGTTTTGGTTGTTGTAATAAACGACAAGCTTGCACCCCACCTCGGTTGATAATACGTAGCTCCTGTTATCATGCTGGCTTGTGGACGCTGAAGAGTCACGGGGTAGATAGGCTCTGGTCGATCGCTACTCAAGGTGACGTCATAGAGGCGGTAGCGCATCTCTATACCGCTATAGATAAACCAGCCTTGTCGGCTAGTGGCAAATAAACCCGATTCGACATGACGTCCAGGTACAAAACTTACGGCTCCAAACGATTGCCCCAGAGGCGAACCTAGTCGCCACACGCCACCGCTGGCTATTTCAGAGCGAAAATTACCCATTTGCGCTCGCCCTTGGAGACTAAACTCACTGTCGAGACCATTCAGGTATGAGTGAGTTTGTAAGGCATGTTGGCGTTCATAACCCAACTGGAATAGGCCGCGATTGTTAACTTGATAATCCCAGCCATTAGGGCTGTCTGAACCAATTAAGTCGTGGAGCCAACGTTGGCCATACTTGGTGAGTGCTGCTGGTCCAACAACCCCTGCTTCAAGTTGGAATTTTTCGCTAAAGTTGTTCGTGTACTGATAAATTTGACCACCGAGAAGTAGGGTGCCAGCATAAGGGCGCTCATTCGGTTGAGGTTGCTCGAGTTCAATATCGGAAGGCGTCCATATACTCTGAGAAAGACGAAATGACCAGCCTTGCTGATACCCTTCGTTCAATAGCCACTTTGCTGGGTATTGGATGAGGGGGGGAGCATCTATAGCAAGATAGCGACTAGACGCGGAATAAAACTCGAAGAACATGCCAGCAGAGTAATGGCGATCAGTTCCGGCGATTCCATCGTTATCATGGATGAAAGCGATGCTACCCATATTAGACGCAGATACGGTAGTACTAAATAGCAGGGCTACGGCGAGTAAGGGTCGGTTGATATTCATGGGCATTCCTTGAGCAACATCGAGCATTTTAAATGCATTAAACATGAAAGATGCACTTTTCTATATTTTTTAGTATGTTATAACTAATTTGCTTTTGAGAGTATGTTTTATCTCAATAGTTTTAGAAAGAATGACTATTCCAGCTGAGAAGGGATAGTCTATCTAGATTTGAGTTGTCAAAAGGAAGTGACATGCCTGAAGTTGAAGTATTTTCTCCATTAGTTAGCGTTGAGTGGTTAGCAACGAATATTTGTGATCCAAACTTGGTTATTTTAGATGCTACTTGGTATTTGCCAGGTAGTGAGTTAGAGGGGAAAGCGCAGTTTGAAAAAGCGCATATACCCGGAGCACGCTACTTCGATTTTGATGCCACAATAATGGACGCAACTTCTTCGTTACCGCATATGATGCCAACAGTAGAGCAGTTCAGCCAGCAAGTTGGTGATATGGGGATATGCAACTCAAAACGAATTGTAATCTACGATGGACAAGGTCTATTTTCTGCACCGAGAGTGTGGTGGATGTTTAAGGCGATGGGGCATCGAGATGTTGCCGTACTTGATGGCGGTTTACCCGCATGGATTGATGCTGGTGGTGAAACCGCGCATGGTGTCGAGGGTAACATCGTTTCATCGTGTATCTATCAAGCACAATTGCAAGCAACGTGGATTATTGATGCTGAAGAGCTCAATCGAACAAAAGAGAATCCTCATACCGTAATTTTGGATGCACGCTCATCGGAGCGCTTTTATGGACGCGCCCCAGAGCCACGCCGTGGTGTGAGACGTGGTCATATTCCATATTCTAAGAACTTGCCTTTTGTTCAATTGGTTAAAGATGGGCATTTTCTTTCAGAAGACAAATTGGCGTTACGTTTTAAAGCGGTGGCAGACCGTGAAGAGAGGTTAATCTTTACTTGTGGCTCTGGGGTTACCGCATGTATTTTGGCACTCGGCGCGTATATTGCGGGTTATCGACAGCTATCAGTGTTTGATGGCTCGTGGGTGCAATGGGGAGGTGACCCTCGTTTTCCTGTATCATTCCCAAAATAGTCAACATAGTATATAAAAGGGCGTGATTAGCGCCCTTTTTATTATTTACTAGGAGGGTTGCTTTATTGGTAAGTAACCGAATGCTTCGACGATATCTTGGCCATCTTCTGATAAAATAAATTGAATAAATTGCCGCGCTTCCGTGCTCAATTCGCCATCTTTGTACATGATAAGAAAAGGGCGAGTTAGGTTATATTTATTGTCATGAATATGCGCTAAGGTTGGTGCTATACCGTTAAAGCTTACCGCCTTTATTGAATTGTCGACGCTACCCAATGAGATATAACCAATAGCATGAGGGTTATGGTTGACGATCGTTTTCACCATACTATTAGAGTTGGCAATCAATACTTCGTTATTAATACCTGACACAGTGATGCCATTGATGACTTGCAGTAAATCAAGGTTGCTTTCGAACGAAAAGCGTGTGCCTGATGCATTTTCTCGACTAACAGCGGCGATAGCTGAGCTAGGTTCATCTCCCAGCTCGGACCAATCAGTGATCTGACGTTTGTATATCGCATTTGCGTGCTCTGCTGTCAGATTATTGATCGGGTTCGAAGGGTGAACGACCATTGCAATAGCATCATGCGCGATTTCGACGAGTTTAAGGTTCGGCGATGCTTCTTCATCCTTCAAAAAGCGCGAACTCATGCCAAGCTCAGTGGCACCATTTTTAACCGCAGTGATCCCTGCTGATGAACCTGTACCGTGTACGGCAATAAAGATGTCACTTTGTCGCTTATTAAAGGTTTCAGCAAGGGCGTCCATAATTCGGCTAACAGAAGTAGAGCCGGATATTGATACGGTTTTAGGGGCGGCCGCGAGATTAAAGCTAAGCGCCATTGTTAAATAGAACAAGGCGGCTGTTTTTTTAAACATAATATTTTGAAACTCCATGACAATTTTCAGAGAAATTGTATGACGCTAATATGACATTTCCATTAACAGCTAACGATTTATTACAACAATTGCCAATTATTCTGGTTAGCAAGGTGATGTAGCCGTTGGCTATCAAGGTGGATTTGTTGGATTACCCACTCCAACAGGCGTTTTACTGCAGCATTATTGTGCGGCGTATGAGCCATGTATTGCCATTGACTGTGTTGAATAGCAACGCCATTAGGGCAGAGTAAGAAGCCTTGTTCGAGCTCGGTAAGTACCAGCAGTAAGTCAGTGACGGTGACGCCGAGTCCTGCCAAGCTCGCGTTTAGTGCCATATCTAACGTTGAAAACGTGGTTTGCTGGCAAGGGTGCGCTGTTATGTCGCGATGATGGTTTATCCAACTTTTCCAATCTTGGTGGTCGAGCGTGGCATGGATGCGATGTAATGAGTGAATGGTAGCGAGCGTGTGATCGGTAAGTTGTAGATTGGCTGAATAAACGGGTGCCATAAACTCGGAGCGTAACGGAGTAACATTTGCTTGGTTGCGATATTTGTGTGCTGACCGCGTATTGAAGATCAATAAGTCATAGTCATCGCGGGGGGGAGAAGATAGCTCCTCATCCATAATAGGGATAATAATGATTTCATGCTGTGGGAATAACGCATTTAACTCATGCAACTTTGGGATGAGGTTACGTGTAGCAAAAGTGGTAGCAGCTCGGATCGTAAGGGATTGTGGTTGTTGATGCCAAAGGGAAATAGTGTGCTCTATCGCATGATAGGACGTAGATAATACTTCAAGTAATTGTAGCCCTTGCGTGGTTAACGTAATGCTACGATAATTTCTTGTAATTAAAGTAATATTTAGTTGTTCTTCCAGTTGTTTCACCTGACGACTAACAGCACTTTGGGTAATGTTGAGTTCGTTTGCTGCCCGTGTAAAACTGAGGTGACGGCCAACAGCTTCAAAGACTTTTAGCCCGTTATGAGAATGAGGAAGTAGAGTATAAGGGGCCATTGTTTTATCGCATGAGTTTAAGGAATGTCATCGTGACATATTAGTCAATTGAATACGAGTGAGATATCTCGTATTTTTACTGCTAATACAGGTTAATTTTGATGTCTCGTTTATGAAAACCTTACTTTCTTTGTCATTTCCTCTGATTATTTCTCAGTTGGTTGCTCAGCTATTGGTGCTAACCGATGTTTGGCTTATGTCCCGTTTAAGTATTGAGGAGCTTGCTGCTGGTGGGCTTGGCGCGTCGGTATATACTTTTATTTTCGTGATAGCGGGTAGTGTCGTGGGTAGTGTCGCGAACTTAATGGCGATTGCTTATGGGCAAAAAGCAACCCGTGTTGAATATGGCGAAGAACAGATACGCCGTGCAGTAAAAGGGGGCGTGTTACTGTCGTTTATGTTTACTCTATTACTGAGTGGACTCTTTCCCTTTTTGCCCAGCATGTTAGCTTTAGCGAATCAACCTGCTGACATAGTAGAACTTGCTATGGATTACGTTAGTACGCTTAAATGGGCGATGCTACCCACACTTCTTCTGTTGGTGCTGCGAGGGCTGACCAGTGCATTAGGCGATGTTCGATCGATTATGGTAATGTCGATCGTTACCGTAGTATTGAACGTTCCGATTAGCTATATTTTGGCCTTTACACTTGATTTGAGACTGGCTGGATTAGGGCTTGGCACAGCGGTAGCGGCCTTTGTTGTTTTAGGTGGTTATGCGACGTGGATATTTTTAAAGCCTCGTTATCGCCATTATTCACCATTTAACGGTTTTCACGAGTATCAAATGTCTTTAATTGCGCCAGTCTTAAAGCTAGGCGTTCCTATTGCGCTGGCAACGATGCTAGAAATGGGATTGATCTATGGTGGAACATTAATGGCAGGTATGATCAGTGTTTCAGCGCTCGCTTTGCATCAGATATTACTGCAATGTCTTAGCTTTACCTACAATATCAATTTTGGTTTTTCTCAGGCCACCGCCATTTTAGTAGGGCGCTCTTTTGGTGAACGTGATCTTGATGGGATTCAAGCGTTGGCGAAACGCGCTTTCATTACGGTGTCACTACTTAGCTTGGTGTTGAGCGGTGTGTTTATTGTGTGGCCAGAGATTATCGTCGCTATCTTCGAATTAGACCATGCTGGTAGTGGTATGGCGGAGCTGTTGGTATCTGTTTTGGTGGTGGTGGCACTCTGTTTTGTTGTAGATGCTTGGCAGCTATTAGCTTTGAATATTCTACGAGGTATGAAGATTGTTTTTGCGCCGACAGGCTTAACAGCGATTGGTTATTGGATATTCGGCCTTCCTGCGGCATGGATGCTTAAACAGAGTTGGGGTTTGGCGGGGATATGGGCCGGTATCGGGATTGGGCTGGCGGTTTCTGGTGTTTTACTGTTGATCCTCGTAGTAAAAGCGTTAACACCGCATAGATTTGCGCTTAGAACGATATAGTATTTACACGATAATATGACCTAAAACTCAGCGTAAGGCACTCTTATCATGATTGGACAGTGATCTGATAATGTAAATTGTTTTAGCTCTTTGAGCGACAGTTGAATTTGCATGACAGAGCCCCTTGTCTGAATGGCAGCAGCGAGTGCAGGGTCGGTGATAGCATGATCGATGAGTTCGTCGTAGCGGTTGTAGCCACCGCGTCTGTTTTTTGCATAACAACTGGCGTTCAGCTTGCCAGTAACCAGGGTGGGAGAGGCATCAAAAGATGCCCATTGGTGATAACTCTTGCTGGTGGCTAATCGGTGATTAAAGTCGCCAATAACCATGTAGTGACCTTGGCTGTCGCTGTGGGCAGAAACCCACTCTTTCAGTGAGGAAAACTGTTCAGATAACGTCACACAGCTTTTTCTCTTTCCCTTATTTTCTATTTTGTGGTTAAACTCTTCGAAGCAACCAGACTTAAGGTGGACATTCATGATAGTTAATGGCGTGCCTCTACGCCCACTCAGAGTAATGACCGTTCCGTACCGTAGGCGCTGATTAGGGGCGAGAGACGTTAAAGCTGGCTTTACTGTATAAGAGAGGGTATTACGTACTGCAAAGCCTGTATATTGCTGGGAGCGGCCGCTATTAGGCGCGTCACGGCCTGATAGCAAGACATCATAACTCGAATTTGGCAAGATCTTGTATATCGCCTCTATTGAATCCACTTCTTGAAAAGCAAAGATATCAGGGTTGAGGTCCGTGATGAGTTGAGAAAATTTTTGGTAGTCTCGTGGCTCCCTGATCACTTTGTCTTGTTTTAGCGACATCCATTGCAAGTTCCAACTAACAATCGTGAGTGTGTTGTTGCTCCATGCCAGCGCATGCCAACTGATGCAAAAAAGTAACAGAAGAGATGTGCCGCAACGAAGCATTAACTTTACCTTGATGATTTTTCCGTTCTGATGTTTGAGAGTGATCTATTTGGGGGGTGAATGGCAACGAAATTCGCGTCTCATTGTGACTCAATTCACGGCATTATTTAGTGCAAAGTCAATCTAAAAAACTGCACTTTATGGCATTATTTTGGTTGACATCCACTGGGATGAACGTCACAAAATTGGCTTGCATTTGACGATGTGAAGGATATCGCTCGTTGGGCAATCTATCTTTATTAAACCCTGATCCAGATCAATGTTTCTTACGCTGAATTCTCGCTTAATACACCACATATTGTATTCCACCTGTTGTTGATGCCTACATTTAGTGTTTCGGTGACAGTGTCATGATAATAACTAAGGAGCCTTCAGTGAAACCTGTAGTGATTAAACGAGATGGATGTCGAGTCTCTTTTGATATCGCGCGCATTCAACAAGCGGTACTCAGCGCGGCAGAAACTGTCGAAATTATGGACAGCAATTATGCATTGGATGTTGCTCACACCGCTTTTACGCAGTTCGAGCATGCAGAGGAAGTCGAGATTCACCAAATTCAAGATGCTGTAGAGAATATCTTGATGGAAGGCCCGCATAAGGCGGTTGCTCGTGCGTATATCGAATACCGCCATGATCGAGACATTGCCCGCGATAAAAAAAGTCAGCTCAACAACGATATTCGCGGACTGATCGAACAGAGCAATGCAAGCCTATTAAACGAGAATGCCAATAAAGACAGTAAGGTTATCCCGACTCAGCGTGACCTTCTGGCAGGCATTGTTGCGAAGCACTATGCGAATAAGTATATTTTGCCTCGCGATGTTGTGATGGCACACCAGAGAGGCGATATTCATTATCATGACCTAGACTACTCGCCGTTTTTCCCAATGTTCAACTGTATGATTGTTGACCTTGAGAATATGTTAACTAACGGCTTTCGTATGGGTAATGCAGAGATTGATACGCCGAAATCAATCCAAACTGCGACAGCAGTCACCGCACAGATTGTCGCGCAGGTGGCAAGCCATACTTATGGCGGAACAACGTTAAACCGTCTTGATGAAGTATTGGCTCCGTACGTAACTGCTAGCCACAATAAGCATTTGGCTACGGCGGAAGAGTGGGGTGTTGCGGATCCAGAGGCGTACGCCAAGACGTTGACCGAGAAGGAAGTGTATGACGCGTTTCAATCACTCGAGTATGAAATCAATACACTGTTTAGCTCGAACGGACAAACACCTTTCCTTAGTATTGGTATTGGCTTAGGGACTTCGTGGGAATCTAAGTTAATTCAAAAATCTATTTTCCAAAATAGAATTAAAGGCTTGGGTAAGAATAAGAAAACAGCGGTATTTCCTAAACTCCTGTTTTCTATTCGTGATGGGGTTAACCATAAACCATCTGACCCGAACTACGATATTAAGCAGTTAGCCCTTGAGTGTGCAACGAAGCGAATGTACCCAGACATTTTGAACTACGATAAAGTGGTAGAAGTGACAGGGTCATTTAAAGCACCGATGGGTTGCCGTAGTTTCCTTGGCAAATGGACCGACGAAAACGGTAAAGAGATCCATGAAGGGCGCAACAACTTAGGTGTAGTCAGCTTAAATCTACCTCGCATTGCTATCGAAGCGAAGGGCTGTGAGGCGCGATTCTTCGAGCTGCTTGATGAGCGCACCCAACTTGTTAAGATAGCACTCGATACACGCATTGAGCGTTTACGTGGTGTTAAAGCGCGTGTTGCGCCAATCTTGTATACCGAAGGCGCACTGGGTGTACGTCTTAACCCTGATGATGAAGTGATCGATATTTTCAAAAACGGTCGCGCTTCTATTTCAATGGGCTACATCGGTATCCATGAAACAATCAATGCATTGTATGGGCAAGTTGGTGAGCACATTTACGACAGCGAAGAACTGCGCCAAAAAGGCATCGCGATTGTCGCACATTTGAAGAAAGCGGTTGATGCGTGGAAAGAAGAGTCTGGGTGGGGTTACAGCCTTTACAGTACTCCGTCAGAAAACCTCTGCACGCGTTTCTGCTCTTTGGATACTAAAGAGTTTGGTGTGATTGATAACGTAACAGAAAAAGGTTACTACACTAACAGCTTCCACTTGGATGTTGAGAAAGCGGTTAATCCGTACGATAAAATTGACTTTGAAATGCCGTACCCTGAGTTGGCTAATGGTGGTTTTATCTGTTATGGCGAATACCCTAACATGCAACACAATGTTGAAGCGTTAGAAGACGTATGGGATTACTCTTATTCTCGTGTGCCTTATTATGGCACTAATACGCCAATCGATGAGTGTTACGAGTGTGGTTTTACCGGTGAATTTGACTGTACTAGCAAAGGCTTTACTTGTCCGAGCTGTGGCAACCACGACCCTAAAAAAGTCTCGGTAACTCGTCGTGTTTGTGGTTACCTTGGTTCACCAGATTCTCGTCCGTTCAACTCAGGTAAACAAGAAGAAGTTATTCGTCGTGTGAAACATATGTAACTGTCATGGTAATTGAGTAAACTGAAAGCAGGTGATTTCACCTGCTTTTTGTTTGTACAGGCGAAGAGAACAAACTATGCATTATCAAAAATACTATCCGGTTGATGTCGTCAATGGTCCAGGCACACGTTGTACTCTGTTTGTCTCTGGATGTGTTCATCAATGCCGTGGTTGTTACAACCAAGCAACTTGGCGCCTCGACGCTGGGCATGTGTTTACCCAAGCGTTAGAAGATCAAATTATAGCCGACCTTAATGACCAACGGATAAAACGGCGTGGCTTATCGCTGTCGGGGGGTGACCCATTGCACCCCGAGAACTTACCAGCGGTACTGAAATTGGTGCAACGTGTTAAGCAAGAGTGTGAAGGTAAGGACATTTGGTTATGGAGTGGATATTTACTCTCTGATCTTTCTGCCGAACAGCGCGCCGTGATTAATCATGTGGATGTAATGATTGATGGTAAGTTTGAGCAAGACAGGTTCGACGCCAATCTTCTGTGGCGAGGAAGCTCAAATCAAGTAATACATAAGCTAAAGTAACATGGTGAGTGAATAAAAGGGGCTTCACAATCACTTCTATTTATTCGAACCAATTGAGGCTTTGTTCAACCGCGATAAAAGTGCGTAGATTGGCTGGGTTTCTGAGAAGGTTAGCGCCGATTAGATCATCATTGACGAAATGAACAAACATCTTACCCCTAAGAACCCGTTCAGGATAGCCTATGATGTCAGTGCTAGCACTAATAACTAATCGACGCTTAGCTTTTACTTAATAAGCAAAAAGCGCGAGCAATATACCACAGCTTTATTAACAAATCGATATTAATTTGTTGAACTTTTTCTAGCTTTTTTCTTTATTTTCAAACGATTAATCAATAGCCCTTTAGCGACTTATCCCGCGTCTTATATACCTTTTCTAATTATAACTAGCCTATGCTGCGCTCATTTTATGCGCTTTTCACATACAAAGTGCGCGATGTTAACGCGGTGTAAATCATAAAACGCAGATTTATAATACGAAAGTTACCAATTTAGCATTATAATGCATATTGTTTAGCATGTGATGAGTTGGTATTTGCTCGGAGTATATTTGGGGCTTATGGTTGCATGGTAATCACTTTTAGTAGTGGCAATATAAGGAAGTTGGATATGAATAAAAAATTGAGTGTGTTTTCTTTGACAACATTAATGGCATTTTCGGTCACTGCGGCTCAAGATCAGCCATTTTATGCTGGGGCTAGGATAGGTAATGCCCACTATACAGACGCAAAGTACGATAACGTATTTTCTTTTGATGATAGAAATAGTGTCGCCGGAGGTGCATTTTTGGGTTATAACTTCACCCCATATTTTGCTTTCGAAGGTGGTTACACCTATTTAGGAAAGGGGAAATTGTCGGAAGGAAGAACATGGGAAGCTGATGGTATCGACTTGTTGGGTAAGTTATCTTATGGCCTAACAGATAAGTTGGATTTGTTCGGTAAGGCTGGTGCATTTCGTTATGATAATGAATTGTCTGGAGAGCCAACAGATACAGGCGATAATGGCTGGGCACCTACCGTTGGGGCGGGTTTGGAGTACTACTTTAATAAAGCGCTTTCTGCACGCGTAGAGTACCAGTATTACGATGATCTTGAAGAATCAAATGTTCACTTCTGGGGCCTTGGGTTGGTCTATAATTTTGGTGCCGCAGCGCCCGTTCCTGTAGTGTTGCCAGAGCCAGAGCCAGAGCCTGAACCAATGCCATTAGATCCTGTTGTTATCGAGGTAGAGCCACTAACACAGAATCTTTATTTTGAGTTTGATAGCGGCACGCTAACTGATGCAGATCTAGTCAAGCTAGCGCCAATTGTCACCCGATTAAATGAATACCCTGAATCAGAACTTTATGTTATTGGGCATACAGATTCCAGTGGTTCAGTGGAGTATAATCAAACATTATCAGAGGAACGTGCAGCCACTGTGGCAGAATACTTGAAAGAACGCTTTAACATCACAAAAGAGCGAGTATTCATAGAGGGGCGTGGAGAAGAACAACCTATTGCGTCAAATGAAACAGATGAAGGACGCGCACAAAACCGTCGTGTAGAGGCATTTACACCGGGATTTTCTTATGAAATGCCACAATAGGCTCGATTAACACGATGAAAAAGCAGCACATTTGTGCTGCTTTTTTTATGGTCTTTTGCAATTGGGCTTAGAGACTTGATTGCTGGGTAAACGATTAATTTCTTCGCTGAGCTCCCCTATTCGGGTATTGTGGGATGGGTGGGTAGATAAAAACTCGGGAGGCTGTTCTCCACTGATTTTGGCCATGTTCTTCCATAGCTCGATACTGGCGTTGGGATCGTAGCCAGCTTGATTCATTAGTTGAACACCAATAATGTCCGACTCAGATTCTTGCGAACGGCCATAAGGCATTAGTACGCCATATTGAACGCCAAGCCCGAGTCCAGCCATGGTTAGATCATGATATTCACCATAGCCGGAACCTTGCACCGCCACACTGGCGACTTGTAAACCTAAGCCCGCCAATTGGCTACGTGATAGCCTTTCATTGCTATGGTTAGCTAATACGTGGCCAATTTCGTGACCAATAACACTGGCGAGCTGATCTTCTGTTTTAGTGACATTAAGTAAGCCAGTATAAACACCAATTTTGCCGCCGGGCAAAGCAAAGGCATTTACCTGCTCACTATCAAAGACCACAACCTCCCATTGTTCAAAGCCAGGGCGAGTACCGACGATATTGGTAATTGAGTTGGCGACACATTGAACATATTGATTGACGGCTTTGTCGGTTGAGATTCGTTCTTGTTGTTTGAGTTGCTCGAATGACTGACTTCCTAACTGAGACATTTCATTTGTCGAGAACATCAGTATTTGATCTCGTCCTGTTGGTGATTGAGCACATCCCGCCAATAGGACGCTGCTAATAACAGCCAGTTTGCAGTAATGAAAGCGGAAAGGGGATTTTGTCATCCTGATAGAACGCCCTCTGTTCATCTATTTCTCCAAATGCTTAACAAAGTGATTTTTAGTCTAGCCTGATTTTGAATGCTTAGCATCAACGAGTATAGTATCGCCAGTTAATTTTTTTATGGAGAGGTTTTTGTGACAATCTGGCAAAGAAAGATGTGTTTAACATCATTGAATGCACTCAATAAAGATACTTTGATGGAGACATTAGGAATAGAGTTCGTTGACTTTACAGACCGTTCATTGACAGCAAGCATGCCGATAGGTCCAAAAGTACATCAGCCTCTTGGATTGTTGCATGGTGGCGCTTCTGTCGCGTTAGCGGAGTCTGTTGGTTCGCTGGCTGCCAATTTAGCCGTTCCAGAAGGGAGCTATTGTTTAGGGCTTGATATTAATGCTAATCACGTGAAGTCGGCTCGAAATGGGCGAGTATTTGCCAAAGCAGAACCCTTACACCTTGGCAAGCAGACTCAGGTGTGGGGCATTGATATTAGCGATGAATCAGGCGGTACAATTTGTATTTGCCGCCTGACCATGGTGGTACGCCACAATAAAAAGGCAGGGTAATGAAAATAACGTTTAGCCGCGGCGTCATCTATGTGCTTGCTCACGAAGTTGTAATTCGGATAGCCGATGATAGTCAGTTAACACTAAAGGCTGACAACGAAAGTATCAGCCTTTTTGGTCCTGCACGAGTCATCGCGGCTCGGGGAAATGGTGTCGATTGGTCACTTAAGCTTGATACTGATGAACAAATCATGCAAATCGCAACGGAAGGCGGTATTGAAGTGAAATATTAGATGCTATTGTTTGAATGTTATTCAATCCATTCAATCTCGTAGCCACTATATTTTCGAATATTAATAACAGCGCTATCTAAGATTAGGTATTGCCCTTTTATCCCCAGCAGTGTGCCCTCAAGAATTGGATTCTTATCTAAGTTATGTGAACTGATTTTTTCGGGGTAGGTGATAACGGGGTAGTCTAACGTTGTCTCAATATCATCAATAAATGTTATAGCTTGGTCACCATATTGCTCTTGTAATTGCGCTAGGTTGTCCTTTTCAAGCTCCAAAAGATGGTGTTTTATTTCACGTAGATCTAGTGGTGCACTTCCACCTTTAAGCATGGCTCGCCAGTTAGTTTTATCAGCGATATGCTTACCTAAGATTACTTCCACTAGGCCCGATAAAAGGCGGCTCTGAACTTTGAGTATCGGTAAGGCTTGTGTTGCACCTTGATCTATCCAACGAGTTGGAATTTGAGTATGGCGAGTGATGCCTACCTTTGCGCCTGATGTATTAGCAAGATAGACAAAATGAGGGCTCATACAAAATTGTTGTCCCCATTCAGGCTCTCTACATGTGCCATTTGCATGATGGCATGTTTCTGGTTTGAGAATACACATGTCACAACAGGCGAGGGTTCGCATGCACGTATAGCAATGACCCTGAGAGTAGCTTTTTTTGGTACGGTTGCCACACGCGATACAGTGTATTTTTCCAGTATGACGAAAGGAAATGTTTTTACCAATATAGGGGTTGAGAGCAACTGCATTGTCACCAAACGTTAGTGTGTAGTTAATCGGTTGGGCATGTGAAACTTGGAGTTTACGTAATATTCCAATCATTAGGCATTCGGGTCGTATGTGTTTGGTTTGATACTAGCAACTTTGGTAACGCGAATCGAGGAAAAACGCCACCCTAGCGCACTATAACTAATGTTATTGAAAATAAAACACTAAAATAAATTAGCGTACCTAATAACAACATAACCTAAGCACGCCAGCAATCTACTAGGCTGTCGTGCAGATCGCTGCGGACTCTAATCTTTCAATTGAAGAGGCGTTAGTTTGTTAAACGTTTAGTTGATTCAGGGCTATGTCCGCCGCCCACGGGTTGGTTAATACGGATAGTGCGGCCTTTTTTCATGCCCTTTTCGTAGTCTTCGGTCATTGCAGCCATGGCTTCTTTTAATTGTTGTTTAAAAGTTTCGCGGTCAATGTTTTCAAACTCACGGTCAATGTAACTTTTGATTTTTGAATCGTGATCATCTTTACCACAAAGTTCGGGAAGCTTCTCTAAAGCACCTTCCAACCAGCCTGCGACAAATGAGTTAACGCGGCGTGTTACCGTTACGTTATCTGTGCCTGAGCCGGCAAAACTGTTGCGAAACTGTCCGGTTTGCTGGTTCATTTCCCTGTATACGATATCGAAGGCGAACGCTGCAAATATCGCCCTTTCAGCAACGCCAATAAACTCTGCCTTTTTCAGTCCCTTATGATTGGTGAGTACGCATTCAACACCAAATTTTCGGTTTATACCGCGAATGATCTTCAGAATTTGATTGCTGACATCAGCAGGAAGAAGGGTTTGAGAAATGGTTTTACCCATTTTAATTAGATCAATATCTTCTTTATCTAGGCCGTATTTGAGCATAAGCCGATGCGCCATTTTAATGGCTTGCGCAGCTTCATTAACATTGGCAGAGTTACCAAGCTCAAGACATTTAGCAATTTTTTTAAGTGCTTTACGGCGTTGGTCAGACATGCATACTCTCTTACATCAAAATTCGACCGACCATTTTACCAAAATGCACCACTCTCATGCGAGGAAAAATTATCTTAATTTGGCTGATATCTTTCACGCTGAATTGACAATGTAAGAAATAGAGCAGGTTAACCTATAAGTGTCATCAATAATGATGAGATAAGCATAGTGTGAAGAAGTAGGAGAGTATGGTAATGCATTTTACTCAGCAGGATAGAGCGGCATTGTATGATATATGGATGGCCCAAAAGGCCAAAATGCGTATGACACAGATGGAAATGGCGAAAAGACTAGGCATGCCACAAGTTGATTTTGCTAACCTGATTAAAGGCAGTGAGCCTTTAACTTTAGGATTCGTGACGCGTTTTTGTGAGTTGATGTGTATTAATCCAGCAATGGTGCTACCCGCGTATCAACCTACAGCAGATGGTGCACCGAGAATACTCAAGAATCGATTCTTTATTGAAGGAGAGATCAAGAATGTCTATACACAAGGTTCTGAAATTGTCGTTGAATATACGCCACCATGCTAAGCCAGAAGGACTAAGGTTGATCGGTAGCAAGCCATTGCAGCCGGGGAGTGCCCCGGCAATAATGGTTATTCAACGTTCGCAAGGTAACTAGATTTTCGACGATTAAACTCGTCGACAAGATCCGAAACCGCTTGCTCACAAAATGGCTTAAGCCCGCTCATGCGTAACACCTTTTTACCATGACCTACTTCTTTACCATTTTCAGTAAAGCGAAACCCAAGCACCACACATCCACGTCGCCCATCAACTTGTATATCTGATTGCGTTAACTCTACTTCAGTCGAGGTAAAGTCGAGCGTGATAAACTCAACCTCCATGCTCTCATAGATAACAAGCGGCCGATCCGGGTTAATCATCGCCTTTGCGCTGCGCATCAGCGGTACCATGATGTGGGGGAAGTTCATTCCTGAAAAGCGCACATACTGTTTTGTCACTTGTTCTATTTGCTCAACCGACTGAGTGACTTCTCCTTCGTATTGAACATCGAGATACGCTTTACCTTCGCGGTCTTCTAAGAATAACTTTTGACTATCCTCGTTTCGTATATGTAACTGCTGTTTTTCCGTTACCATCCCTGAAAAAGAGAATTTCATTTTACTATGTAAACCATGATGACTTAAAACCATCGCGAAGAGTAAATCACCCGGTACACAAAACCGTTTGGCGTCTTCATCATGAATGGGGTTAAAGTCTCCTGCTATATGTTTCGCAAAGTTGCTTGCTTCTTGGCGAGTAAACTGCCAATCATTGCCTTGTTGGGTGTAATAAGGGCGTAAAAACATCTATTTAATAAACCTACATTAATCAACTGTTATGTAGTTTACCTTAAGGCTTACCCAGAAATGGTCTATCCAGATTGCTTAAAAATTGCAACGATGTGCATTTGTTGTGCTCGTGTAACAAGGTGTGTCAATTGTATCGTAAAAGAAATAACCTTGGCGGCGATTAGCTGCTCCCTTTTTCCGCTTGGCAACGCATTTTAGCAGACAATGGCAGTTCTTCTTACTGAAGAAAAGTAAGGTTATATTTTGTAAATGAATTTTAAGTTTCTGAATATTAGACCTTTTTAGTAGTGGTCAATTTGCATTCTTACTGTGTTTTGATTTAGCCACAATACGATCCGCCCTAAAATACCAAGTAATCAAAATTGACAAATAAGATTTCATAAATGGTATCGCGTTACATTGTTGTTCCTACTTTGTTACATCTGTCGTGGTGACATATAGGTGCACTAAAAGGTAAATTTAGTTTCATTGCTTGAGTGATTGCATGACATGCAGAGCATTTAGTGTTGGAATGATTTATTGAGGTTTATAGCGTTATGATTGAAGTACATTGGTCTATTGGTGCTTTTATCCTATTAAGCCACATTGGCTTATTAATAAAGAGTGGTTTAGCGAAAGGGTTGGCTCGTTTTATCGATAAGATATGTCGAGCCGTTGCGCGTAACATGTTCCGGACGTTGTATGTCCGCATGCAAAGCTCATCGAAACCGAGACCTGTCAGCGAAATACCGTACTTTTTACGTGGCAAGCCAGCCTCGATGCATCTTGGGAGCTACATTCAGATGCAAAAGGAGAATGCAGCTAAGACAAAGAAACAGTAGGCGCGTTGGAGTTACCTAGACACCGAAATACCAAATATATTGAGATTAAAGGTCGTTTATACCTTTTTTAATTTCTGCTTCTATGTTCTTCAGCTCTTCAACTGTATTTATGTTGAAAAACCCATCTTGTTGAAAATCTATGGTGGTATACCGTTGAGAGAGAATGAAATCTAGCGCTTTTCTTTTACCTTGCAATAGATAATCAGTGAGCTTGGGCGCTACGCGCTGGTGCATGAGGCAGAATACAGGTTGTATTCGCTGGCCAATAGATACGACAATGACATCAGTATCCTCGTTACAGTGTAACTCAAGCCGTGCAAATAGATCTGAAGGTATCAACGGTGCATCGCAAGGAATAAATCCTACCCACTTCTCATTGAGAGATTCTAAAGCCGCTTGCATTCCACCTAAGGGACCAAGTTGTGCCTTGGTTAAATCAGCGATAAGTGGCCCATAATGTTGATATTGTGCTTGTTGGGTGTTGGTATTGATATAAATATTGTTGGTATGCCTAATCAGCTTTTGGTAAATATGATCCACCATTAATTGATCGTTCAGCTTCACTAAACCTTTGTTTGCTCCTCCCATGCGAGATCCCAGCCCACCAGCAAGTATTACCCAAGCCACTTCCATTGTTTGTCCTTGATCTAAAATAGATAGAGTACCATTGGAGTGGATTGATGCCTAGTGACGGACAGAGAGTAGGAGTCTCACACATTTAGAGTAGAGCGCTGAGCCCAGCACGTTCACATGGCGAAAAGACCAATGAATAAGACGCAGACAGCAACACTGCAAATACGTCCGATTAGGCCCATTTGATTTGGTTTTATCATTTCATTTTGTGACATTGTAACCTCCGAGCATTGTGAAAGACTGCGTATAACTAAGGTATATATAAAGTATATACAAAACTAAAAAAAAAGCGATAGCTATGCCTGTAATTTCATATTTATGTCATAAAAGTATGCGTGTGAGCAAAAGGGGCGCGTTTGGCGTTTGTTTGCTACTGCTAAGCTTAACGCCTCAGATGGCTCATCCAGCAGCAATCGATGCGTTGGTCATCAACAAAGAGCAGCGTCAACTCCTCGTGATGGCGGGAGAGCTAACACTGAAAGTAATACCGATTCGCTTAGGGTTCGACCCTATTGGTCACAAGCGTTGGCGGGGTGACGGACGGACACCGGAAGGAAACTATTACATCAGATCAAAAAACGCAGGAAGCCAGTTTTACCTAAGCTTAGAACTAAATTATCCCAACGATAAAGATTTGCGTTTTGCTGAGAAATTTGAGTTGGATCCAGGTGACAACATATTCTTGCATGGTCATCCTATCGAAAGGCGTCAAACGACGAATCAATACCTTTCGAGTGATTGGACAGAGGGCTGTGTTGCAATGGCTGATGAAGATATTGTTTTCCTATTTCACAATGTAGAAATAGGCACAAAGGTCATCATCCAGCCCTAAATAAAATCGATGTATAGGGAATGTTCGACTAATGTCGCAGAGAAAAGTAGATAAAATTGTATAAAATCAAGATACTAATTTTCGCTAAATAGGTGCACATATGTTAGTTCCATACCGAAATATTGTCATTTTAACTGGGGCTGGAATAAGTGCGGAGTCCGGCATTAGAACATTCCGTGACCAAGATGGGCTATGGGAGAACCATCGAATTGAAGATGTAGCAACGCCAGAAGGTTTTCAGCGTAATCCAGCGCTAGTTCAGAATTTTTATAATGAAAGGCGTCAGTTGTTAGGCTCTGATCACGTAGCCCCGAATGCAGCGCACTTTGCTTTAGCGAAGTTAGAAAAAGAGCTCGATGGTAAAGTGACTATCGTGACACAAAATATAGATAACCTGCATGAGGTTGCTGGTAGCCGCAATGTTATCCATATGCATGGCGAGTTACTAAAAGCACAGTGCTCTACATCAGGTCAAACAATAGAGTGGAGTAAGGACATCTCGTTAGATGATTATTGCCACTGCTGTCAGATCCCATCACTGCTAAGGCCTAATGTTGTATGGTTCGGTGAAATGCCAATTGGTATGGATCGTATCCATGAAGCGCTGAATGAATGCGACCTATTTGTGTCGATCGGCACCAGTGGTGCTGTTTATCCCGCTGCGGGTTTTGTGCATGAAGCGGCATTACAAGGTGCGCATACCGTGCAGCTAAATTTGGATCCGAGCGAAGTTGAAAGTGAATTTGCCGAAAAGCGTTACGGTAATGCATCAGTGGTGGTGCCCGCGTTTGTGTCTGAATTGCTGGAATTGAATCATTAAAGGCATAGGTAGGAGGAGCAAGTTTTTGCCACTCCTACCTTTTTATCGCCTAAGCACACGTTATCTTAACGCGAAAGAAAATGGCATAAAACAGTGGGATGATGATGAGTGTTAGCACCGTAGCAAACAATAAACCAAACATAATTGTTACCGCCATACTCTTAAAGAAAGGGTCGACGAGTAGTGGAGCAACACCCAATATTGTGGTTAATGCCCCAAGAACCACCGGCCTAGCACGAGTTAAAGCCGCATCGATGATCGCGAAATAGGGCGCTTTACCATTACCAATTTCGACATCGATTTGCTCTACCAGCACAATGGCGTTTTTAACCATCATCCCAATTAGGCTCAAAAAGCCAAGAATAGCCATGAACTCAAAGGGGGTTTGAAATACGATCAGCCCAACAGTAACACCGATCACTGCTAATGGGGCAGTTAACCAGATAACGAGAGGCTGACGCAAGGCATTGAACATGAATATCACGGATAAGATCATGGCACTAAACCCGTACGGGGCGGATATCGCAAGCCCTTTATTAGCATCTTTTGAAGCCTTGTATTCACCATACCAAATTAGCTCGTAGCCAGGAGGTAATGTGATAGCCTCTATTTTGTCGCGCACACTGTTAAAAGCTTCAGCCGTTATAATATCAGGCGCAGGATCCGCTTGAGCAAGAATGGTAGGTACCCTATCTATACGTTTAACAATTGCATCTTGCCAAACGATATCGACTGACTCGATCATTTGCTCAACGGAAATAAATTGAGAAATCGCATTGCTGAACACTTCTGCGCTTTGTACCGCTCTTTCATGTAGGCGCTCATTTTCTGGTGCACGAACAACGATGGGAATCAGATTATCAGCCTCCCGATACATACCGACATTACGACCGGACAGTGTTTGCGCAATGGCGAGGTTGAGTTCTTGTGTTGTTAGGCCAAAGCGCTGTGCCTCTTCAGCAGAGTATATCGGTTGAAGTACAGGTACCTGCTCACCCCAATCGTCTTGAATGGCGATCAATTTAGGTTCACTACGCATGATCTGCTTAGCTTGCTCAGCAAGCTGGCGCAGTATTTTACTATCTGGACCTTTGAATCCAGCTTCAATTTTTTTTCCACCGCCACGCCCTAACATGAACTTCCACACTTTAATTGAAGCGTCGGGATAGCTTATTTCTAGCTCAGTTTGAAGTTGGCTTATGAGTGAGGCAATAACGTTATAGTCGTCAACATCGACCAATAACTGAGCATAACTTGTATTACGAGCCTCTGGGGCGTAGGTCAGCATAAAACGTAATGCGCCACCGCCAATAAAGCTAGATAGGTTAGTGACGCCCTGTTTATGACGAATATCATGCTCGATGTTGGTAACGAGTTGTTCTGTCCTCGCAATATCGGATCCCTGCGGTAAATAGACATCAACCACAAATTGTGGTCGTTGCGATTCAGGCATGAAACCCGGTGGAATGAAGCGCACACTGTAAATGGCCGTTGATAAAATAAAGAGAACCAGCAAACAGCATAATTTACGATGCCCCAGTACCCACATAAGCAGGCGCTTGTACGCTAGGATAATAAAGCTTTGTCGTTGATGCCGGTCTCGAGATTTTATCTTCAGAAGATCATGGCATAACATTGGTGTGACGGTGACAGCAAGTAACCAGCTTAGCAACATCGAGTAGAGAATTACCCAAAATAGAGATCCTGCGTATTCGCCCATATCTGAAGGAGAGAGTCCGATAGCGCTAAATGCACAAATACCAACGACGGTCCCCCCAAGCAGAGGCCATTTAGTCGCTGTGACGACGTCAGATACAATCGTCTTTCTATCTTCATCGGGATTGTTTTGTAATCTAACCAAAATGCCATCGGTGACGACAATAGCATTATCAACCAACATACCAAGGGCAATGATCAACGCGCCTAACGAAATGCGCTGCATCGCGATATCTTGGACTAGCATGATACACAATGTACCAGCAACCGTTAGTAGCAATACAAACCCAATAATGATGCCTGAACGTAACCCCATAAACAGAAGTAACACCAGAAATACAATTGCAACTGCAGCGACCAGATTATCAATAAAATTGGAAATCGATTCGCGGACTGAGTCTGACTGCATCGAAATAGCATGCAACTCTATCCCCACTGGTCGTTGATTTTCCAACTCAGCAATACGTTGTTTTACTCGGTCACCCATTTCAACAACATTGCCACCTGCTACGTTTGAAATGCCAAGACCGATAGCGGGCATACCATTGTACCGCATCAACATTGATGCTGGCTCTTGATACCCTCGTGTAATATCGGCAATGTCGCCCAAACGTAGTACAGCATTCTTTCCGATTGCGACTTGCAAATTCTTTAAGTCATTAAACGTGTTGATGTTTGATTTGGGTATGACAGGGATACGCATATCACCTGCTCTTAGGTTGCCTGCGACTGTCACTAGGTTTTGCTTTTGGAGAACTTGATATATGGACTCGGATGAGAGCCCAAGCCGAGCCAGTTGTTCACTCGATATTTCAATGAAAATGACTTGTTGTTGCTCTGCCAGTGTTACCGTTTTAGCAACGCCAGGAACAAGAACGAGTTCGCGCCGTAAAGTATCCACATAGTTTGATAGTTGTTGCTGGCTAAACCCTTCTCCTGTCACGGCGTAAAACAGCGCATAAACGTCAGCAAAATCGTCATTTACAATTGACGGTGTTGCACCTGGCGGGAGTTGACGTTGAGCATCCGACACTTTGCGTCGTAATTTGTCCCACACTTGTTGCAGTTCAGCATTCGATTTAGCAAACTCAAGCTTGATCTCGACAGTAACTTCAGAGATACCTTGCTTCGATACTGACGTGATCTCTTTCACTTCTTGCAATGATTGAACTGCGCCTTCGATAACATCTGTTATCTCATCAGACACTTCTTGCGTGGTCGCGCCGGCATAGGAGGTATAAATAACGGCTTTTCGAATGGTGAATTCGGGATCTTCGTAACGTCCTAGTTTAAGATAGCTGATGTATCCACCAAGTAACATCAGGGATATCAACACCCAGACACTGGTGCGCTTAGCTATCGTATAGCGAGCGATATCCATTATTGACCTCCGGCATTTTCATTGCTGTAAGGTCTTACTTCTTGACCATTGCTAAGGCTAGATACTCCTGCAATTGCAATACGTTCGCCTTGCTTTAAATTGTCTTTGATAACTACCCGATCCTTCTTGAGATGTCCGACCGCAACGTATCGTTTTTGCACGGTATTATTGTCGTCAATTACCCAAACGTATTGTTGGCCCTGATTATTGGGAACAACAGCGGTTAACGGGATTGATATCAGTTGCTCATCACTTGTCTCACTTGATAACTCAGGGGAGTGCGGGAACACTTTTACTGCCATACCGGGTAAGATCCGCATTCCTTTTAGGTCATCAAACCCAAGAGCAACAGCGTAAGTTTGGGAAATAGGGTCAGCTTGTGTTGCATAACTACGTAACGTTAAAGGGAAACGATAGCCAGAAAGGGCAGAGAGCTGTGCAAATGCCTTCGTTCCGCGATGGCTTGACAGCATAACACTATGTGGAATATTAACGATGACTTCGAGATCATTAAGATCGTGGAGAATTGCAACGGGTGAGTTCGCTTGAATTTCAGTATGAATATCAACCATTTTCAAACCCACGATACCATCGAACGGTGCACGTAATTGGGCGTATTCGACCTGACGTTTGGCCTCTTCATAGCGTGTTTTAATCAAATTAAAACGTGTCATCACCGTATCTAGAGCACTTTCAGAAATAGCGCGGCTATTCTCATAAATGGCTTTAGCTCGCTCATACTCAATAGTGGCATTTTCCATTTCAATGGCAGCGGAGTTCAAGGCTGATTCAAGATCGCGTGAATCAAGTTTTGCGATTAACTGACCGCTTTTTACATGGTCGCCTTCATCAACGTAAATATCTGTTATATGGCCTCCAACACGAAACGCGAGATCAGCCCGTTTAGCCGCGCGAACGACACCATTAAACGCAGGTTGATTGTTTTTCCTATCCGTCACTGTTTCGGTTAAAACAGGTCTAATCACATGTTTGGTTGGGTTGGTTTCTGGGCTTGTGCGACAACCTGAAATAATGATTGAAACCATTAACACAGCCAGTCCTAATATCATCTGTCTGTGATTGCCTGTTGTTAGTGAACATCCTTTGTTACTCACCGAGTACCTTCCTATTACTAATGCGATGAATTACCGGTGTATATGAGACATATCTTGATGCTCAATTAACACCATAAAAGTAAACTTGGAAGTTTATATTAAAGGGCTATACTATAAAGGTAAACCGTTAAGTTTACATGCGCACGTAATCATTGGTACGATGAGACACAAACTTAACGGTGAAGTAGGAGGCGAGATGACCCGTTCAGAGAAAAAACATATAGCAATGATTGCCGCTGCAAAAAATGAATTTATCGAGCGTGGTTTTTTGGCCGCTAACATGGACAGTATCTGTACACGTGCCGAAGTGTCTAAGCGAACGCTCTATCGTCACTTTGAAAGTAAAGCGGTGTTATTTCAAGCGGTATTGGGGGAGATTCAACTAACTGTCGATGATACTGTCGACTACCCCTTCGATAACGCATTGAGCTTATATACTCAACTAACAGCTCTCACTTATAAAGAAGTCGATATTTTATACTGTACTTACGGGCTCGCTCTCTCTAAAACAATTATAATGGAGTTCCTTCGCGAACCTGAATTAGCGAAAAGCGTCATTAGTACGGTGTATGCCACGAGAGGAATTTCTAAATGGTTTGCCGAAGCGATACAGCATGGCAAGATTAAGCAAACGAATGCAACTGAAATTACAGAGGTGTATAACAGCCTGTTTCAAGGCTTTTTTTTGTGGCCACAGTTAATGCAACACAAGCCGATACCAGAAGGCCTCGAATTAGAACAAAAAATCAGTACCGTGGTCTCTGTTGTGCTGAATGCGTATCAGCAATAGGGTGCGACGGCTCGAATTTGAATCAGTTAAACTTCGCTTGCATGTGATCCTTTTTGGTAGAACGCACTGGGTAACGTATACTGTCGGCCAAGTGTTTTATTATGTCATATTGATCATGAACCCAAATCAGATTAAGAAAGGTTTTCACGTTGGTGGCTCGCTGGAAAAAGCATTAAAAGGGCAGGTTGTCATTAAACCTGTCGATATTTTGAAAGAGGCTTGGACTGTCACCAACAAGCATTATCTGCGCTTCCTTCCAGCGGTCATCTTTATGTTTGCCGCTCAAGTCACCATTTTTATCCTCTCCTTGATTATTCAATCTGGTGATTTACATACTTTGCTGAGTGACATTGTTGATGTTTCCAAACCGATTACTATCGAACAACTGTCAATGATTCAACTGGCTGATTTTTGGAAAGATATATTGAGTGCACCGTTTGTTGCCGGTGTTAGTTTAATGGGATTAAGTCATGCATTAGGACTTCCTACGCGTCCTAGACATGTCTTTAAAGGATTTTCTTATACGCTAAAGGCGACCATCTTTATGCTCTTGGTAGCATCGCTGCTTGGACTGGCAAGTTCGATTAGCCCTATTATTGGTGGTTATCTAACGATGTCATTTAGCATGGGATTATTGCTGGTGTGTGAGAAAAAAGTCACGCCACTGCGTGCGATCCTCTATTCATTACAAGCTGTGAATAGAAAACTAATGCTAATCTTGCCAATCTATCTAGTCGTGTTGATTTTATTTGTATTTTCTATGTTTACCATGGGGCTAGGACTACTAATTACATTACCATTTTACTTCAATGTAAAAGGGATTCTCTATCGTGAAATGTTTGGTGTGACGTTACATGTTGTCGCGACGGAATCAGAGTCTACGCCATCAAAAAATACCTTTGAGGCGTAACAGCATGAAGCATTTATATATGGCGACCATAATGAGCATGGCGGTGCTTACGGCAGGGTGTGATAAACAAGATGAAGAGCAGGGCGCTGTCTCTTCAGGTGTCGAGCCAATTGTCATGCCCGGCCGACCAGACTTTTCTGCCATCACCAACGTAACAGAGAAGAAAGAGGCGTTTTTCCAATATTTATTGCCGTATGTTGAACGGGAGAATCAGCGTATCGCTTACGAACGGCAACATTTAGTTGATTATCAAAAAAAGTTACTCCGTGGCGAAGTGCTAAGTAGTGAAGACGATGCTTATGCTGCTCGCTTAGCGAAACTATACAGTTACTCCATTGCTGGCAATGTTAGCCAAGCGTGGTTAGATGAAATGTTGATAAGAGTCGATGAATTGCCCCCATCTTTAGTGTTGACTCAAGCGGCGAAAGAATCAGGTTGGGGCACCTCGCGATTTGCAGTTGAAGGAAATAACTATTTTGGTCAATGGTGTTACCAGCAAGGATGTGGACTAATACCCAATTCACGAAACGCGTCGGCAACGCATGAAGTTGCACTCTACTCGTCAGCAGCAGAATCGGTACATGCGTATTTTATGAACATTAACCGTAATCGCGCATATCGATACTTGCGCAGCATTCGTGCTGAACTTCGGTTAGATGACGAACCTGTGACAGGGGAGGCGTTAGCTAACGGCTTGTTAAGTTATTCTGAGCGGGGCCAAGCCTACGTTTCTGAAATTCAGTCAATGATTAGGCAAAACGCAAACTTCTGGTAAAGGACTTGATATGCCACGGATGGTAAAGTTTATTCGCATCGTAATGATACTCTGTTTTTCTATCTCATCAGTGAGCGCAAATGCAGTACAAGAAATCACTCTGCACTACAGCGAACTCTATAACAAGATGAAATATAATGGTGATGAAGCACACCCTAATGTGTTTGTGCGCCACTACTTCATTGCCCCGACTACCCATGATGTTTGCTCATGGCAATCTGCCATTATGTTTAAAGGCAAGAAGCAAGAGCGATTGTCACCGCCAGACGATTATTCCTTGGCTGTTCCTATCGATAGTTACCTACGACAGGCGAACCCTGAAGTGACGTTCGTAATGACAGAGAACATTGACTGTGACTTGTCGGTAGAAGTGCTCTCTCTTGATATCGACACGCCTTTCTATACATTACATCATCAATTCGTATCACTTTACGAACAATTAAGTGGTTCAATTGGAAAGCGATTCTTACCCGATATTACAGGGCTTAACTACTACTACCATGATGGGCGCAAGCAAACATTTCAGCACCCCCCTTCAGCAGCCCAGCGTGAAGGGGCAATGAAAATCACCGCATCGTTTAAATGACAGATATCATAAATAGCTTGCCTCAATCTTTTGAGTGAGGTGAGCTTATTTAACCAAGTATCCTCATTTTAAATTGACGCACACTTCCTCAATTTGTAACAACACCGCTTTTAATGACTTATCGCAAACAAAACGTTCACAAAGTAAATAATAATGCGGGCAAAGAGTGAAATAATTGAGTGGTATTATGGATACGTTGCTTTCCCGTTTTTTAACTTACGTTCAAATTGATACACAATCTGATCCGAGCGAGTTGGGCTGCCCATCAACGCCAGGCCAATACGTATTGGCAGAGGAGCTTGAAGATGAATTGCATGATCTCGGCCTTGAGTGTATTAGTCGGGATACGAATGGTTATGTGATGGCCAAACTTCCATCCAATCTACCAAGTGGGCATAAGGTGCCCGCCATAGGTTTTATTGCTCACATGGATACAGCACCAGACGCCAGTGGTGCCTGTGTGATGCCACAGCTTGTTGAAAACTACCGAGGCGGTGACATTGCACTTGGTGCTGGCGATGAGGTGCTATCTCCGACGCGCTATCCAGAGCTACATAATTTGATTGGTGACGACTTGATCACCACTGATGGCAAAACATTGTTGGGTGCCGATGATAAAGCGGGCATCGCTGAAATTATGACGGCGATTTCCGTATTAATGGCACATCCAGAGATTAAGTACGGGGATATTTGGGTCTGTTTTACCCCAGATGAAGAGATTGGTCGTGGTGCAGATTATTTTGATGTCGCGCGTTTTGGTGCTGAGTGGGCTTATACCGTTGATGGCGGAGCTGTCGGGGAATTACAGTATGAGAATTTCAATGCTGCGGGCGTAAAAGTACGTTTTAAAGGGGTCAGTGTGCATCCCGGCACTGCTAAAAATAAATTAGTAAATGCACTAAATATGGCGACGGATTTCCATCAGTCCCTTCCTCGAGATGAAACGCCAGAGCACACTGAAAAATATGAAGGTTTCTATCACTTAACCGAGATGTCTGGAAACGTGACAAACGCAACGTTGAGTTATATTTTGCGCGACTTCGACCACGATGGCATTACACAGCGAAAACAACACATAGAAGAGATAGCCAATAAGATTCGTCGTTCCTATAAGCATGGTGAAGTGTCTGTCTCCATTACCGATAATTATGCCAATATGCGTGTTGAAATAGAGAAACACCCCTATATTGTCGATATCGCTAAACAGGCAATGATGCTGGCAGATGTAGAACCAGATATAAAGCCGATCCGTGGTGGCACAGATGGCGCACGCCTTTCATTTATGGGACTACCGTGTCCTAATATTTTCACCGGCGGTTATAATTTTCATGGCATTCATGAGTTTGTCACCTTGCAAGGAATGAACAAAGCTGTCCAGGTTATTGTAAATATTGCCAAACTCACTGCAGAAAGACACGCCTAAAACGCCGCGGCATCTTTTTTGTCCGATAAAAAAGGCCGTTTGCACGGCCTTTTATAATGGTATCTGTGTATTAATGAGCGGCTAAATCAACATCAACCAAATAGTTACCGCGTAACCAATTTCTACCGATCAATAACTTGTAAGTCATTTTGGAGCGATCACGTAAGTTTACCATTACGGGTCTTGTTTCATTATCCCACGTTAAGTCCATCATAATGCTATAGCGTCTCTCTTCACCTTGTGCATTACGGATAATACTAACTTTCTCAATAACAGAGCTGACCCGTGATTCCTCACCGAGTTCATTAACCGTGGTGAATGTAATGGTTTTACCGACGTTGTCACGCATATGCGTAGTATGTTCATCGCCATCGACCTCAATATCGAACGCATGAATAGAGGTGCTATTTGCTCCGGTATCAATGCGTGCTAGAAACGGTAATGTCGCACTTTCGACTTGAATGAACTCAGTTTCACCAACAATCTTTTTCGAATCAATACTGGCATTGGCCGACAGTGGTATCATCGCCAGTAACAAATAAGCAATTAACGCTCTCATTTTATCTCCGCTAACATTGCGCAATTTAAGCTCCATTTGCTAATTCATTCCTAGCCGCAATGATATGCATTCTGTTATCTGTGACTAGGGCTTTCACACACTCTGTTACACATTCAAATCGGCCACACAACAGGGTGTGAGATTACTCCAATACGAATGAACGAAAAAATCGCTACGTAGCAAAATTTGCGGCTGATATATCTTGTTGTTGTCTGACAGCGATAGCATAATATCCGCAGTTTTAACTATTGAGATGTATGAGCGATGAGTGACAGCAATCTGGTCTATTCAACTGAGACAGGAAGAATAAAGCAAGCAACACCTAAAACAGAACGCCCGAAAGGGGATGGTGTTGTTCGTATTCAGCGTCAAACAAAAGGGCGCAAGGGCAAGGGCGTCTGCTTAATCACAGGATTGGATGTCGCTGATGCCGAGCTGAAACTACTGGCTGCGGAACTAAAAAAAGTGTGCGGTTGTGGCGGCGCAGTAAAGGAAGGCGTTATTGAAATACAAGGTGATAAACGCGATCAGATTAAAGCGCACCTAGAGAAGAAAGGCCATACCGTTAAGTTTGCCGGGGGCTAAGTGGCCAAACCGCATAGTCGCGGGCCAACTCGTACAATCGATATTTTTTGTGCTAAGTGTCGTACCCCTCTTTTTCATTATCGAAAAGGCGGGAAGGGTAATCTTGTTAAATGCTTCAAAGAGCGGATAGTGAAAGATTACACCGTAACGCCATGCTGTTGTCCCAATTGCGACAGTCTATTTGCTCGTGAGACGCTAATTCGGGGCGCTCCAGCGTTAAAGATGATCGGAGGCAAGGTGACGTTTAAATAGTCACCTTTTTAATCTTAGTGTTCATTTTTAGCTAACAATTTGGTACCAAAGAGGTTAAGACCAATCAGCCCTATTGGCGCCGTGAAGATGATAGCCAGTACAGCAAGCGCTAGGATCGTTTCACCGTCAGGCAATCCAGCGGCCAACGCAGCACCACCCAGCGCTGCTTGAACGGTTGCTTTGGGCAAATAGGCAATAACACAAAACAATCTCTCCTTGATGTTCAGCGCTGAAAATTGAGTCGCAATCAATACCCCAATTGAGCGGAACACTAAACCAGCCGTTATGGCCATAATCCCTTTAACACCAGAATTAAGTGCAATGTCCATATCGACAGAAAGTCCAATTAATACAAATAGGGCTATTTGTGCGAAAAACCAGATATGCCCCAATAGGGTCGATAATTCAATGGCGCTGCGTTCAGCACGATCCAATAAGATAAAGCCAACGGCCATAACCCCGAGCAAAGCGGCGCTTTCTAAATAGTGACCAACTTCGACTAATAAGGTCGATAGCGTTAATAGTAGTAACACTTTCTCTATCATTGGTACTCGATAGCGGTTAAATACAAAGGCAAGAATACCACCAAGAATTAATCCCGGGATAAGGCCAACTAAAATTGAAACAGGAATCGATATCAAGGCCTGATTAATGGCGATATCTCCCGTTGTTGCCATTCCCATGCAGACAGAGAACAAGGTAATGGCAATAACATCATCTACAGAAGCGCCGGCCAATACGATAGTAGGAACTTCTCTTTTTTCACCATATCCTTTGCTTTTTAAATCTAGCATCGAAGGGACGACTACAGCGGGAGAAACTGCTGCCAGCATAAAGCCAGTTAATCCTGCCACGGCGTAATCAAAACCAAATAGATGATGGAAAATGACGGTTAATGCCAAGCCCTCAAGTATGCACGGAACAAATGCCATTAAGATGGCGGAAAGACCAGCACGGCGCAATTGATCCACGCTAATCCCTAAACCCGCTTTAAGCAAAATAATGGTTAACGCCAAAGATTTAATAAAGCCAGAACTTTCATTTAAAGACGCGGGTAATTCGAACATCGTTCCAATAAAGATACCCACGAATACCATACCAAGCACGCCAGGAAGCTTTAGCAAAGAGACAAACTTGCTAGCATACAAACCAAAGAATAGCGCGGCAAAAAACAGAAAACCTAATGACATGAAGCCTCCAAAAACATAGCAAAGAGAAACAGCAGCTAGATCTTGCCTGTGCTTCCCTAAATAGGAACATAACACAGGAGTCATCAGCTGAATAAGTACTGTTTTGGATAACTTATTGAGCGGTTAAAGGTGGAACCCCATCACCCGAAAGATCACTTTCAACGCCGATTTTACGGACAGAAGGAGGTATGTCAAGCCACAAAAGTATGAGGGCTATATTACCTACTACCATAATGTTAATGACCTCATACCCAGTTTAGGGGGATGCACAAAACGTGACGAGCGTTTAATATGACGTTGAATCAATGGAGAGCATTATGACATATCCATCAAACGTAATTCTTCACGCTTTTGACTGGCCATTCGCCCTTGTCACACAAAGAGCTGCGGACATTGCTGAATGTGGTTATACCTCAGTCCTGGTATCGCCACCTAATCAATCAGAAAAAAGCCCGCTTGGAACCGAGTGGTGGCAGCGCTACCAACCCACTGATTACCGTGTCATAGATAATCAGTTGGGGAACACGCATGATTTTAAGTTGATGACCGATACATTAAATGGTTACGGCGTCACTGTTTATGTTGATGTGGTGTTTAATCACATGGCAAATGAATATGGTCGAGAAAACCATCTTGAGTTTCCGGGTCAACAACGTCTACAGTCTTATGCAAATAACCCTACTAAGTACGATGAGATCCGGTTATTTGGTGATCTGAGCGAAAACCTATTTACCGCAGAGGATTTTGTCGATTTTGGGCCTATTACGGATTGGGAGTGCCCTGAGCAGGTTCAGAACGGTAGAATATCGAGTGGAGCAGGGGATTACGGTTTACCACCGTTAGCATGTAAACCGCACGTTATCGACGCACAACAACAGTACTTGCTTGCCTTAAAACGCCTCGGGGTTGGTGGGTTTAGAATTGATGCCGCTAAACATTTATCGCTTGAGCACCTTAACGCTGTTTTTACCCCAGAAATTACTGAAGGTATGCACGTGTTTGGTGAAATAATCACTGATGGCGGTGTAGATAGAAACGAATATCAACTGTTTCTGGAGCCATATTTAAAAGAGACACGTTTAAGTGCCTATGATTTTCCGCGTTTTCATGCGATATGGCATACGTTAACACAGGGTAAATCAATGACTGCGTTGATAGACCCATACTCCATTGGTCAGGCATTGGAGTACCACCGTGCAATAACATTTGTGGTAACACATGATATTCCAAATAATGATGTATTCTTAGACCAGGTGTTAACAGAAGAATCTGAGGCATTCGCCTATGCTTATATAATGAGCATAAACGCTGGTGTACCGTTGATATACAGTGACCTTGATACGAGTGGAATAAATAATTTGGCCGGTAAACCGCGCTGGAAAGATGTTTATAACACCGCATTTCTTAAAGCGTTGGTGAGGTTTTATCATTATACTTTCGGTACCACAATGAAGGTAGCAGCAACGAAAGATACGCTACAAGTCACTCGCGGGAGTAAAGGTATTATGCTTCTTAATCGCTCAAATAAAGCGCAAACCTTTAACTTGCCAGAGGACCTGCCATTTAGCGATCTGTTGGCGCCGGAGCAGGGCAAGCATTTAAATCGTATCGCTATTGGGGCAGGTAAGATTGCTGCGCTCATTGTAGAATAATTGGCAATTTTCTCCCACTACACGGCCGTTAAGGGTAGGGATACTATGGATTTTGCTACACAAATAGATACTCAGGCTGGGCGGCTGCTGATAGGGCTTATTCTTGGCGCAATTATCGGTATTCAACGTGGATGGGTTGAGCGTCATGAAAAACCAGGTAGCCGAGTGGCGGGGATCAGAACCTTTTCCCTCATTGGGTTAATGGGTGCACTGTGTGGCCTTATTAGTGAATACAGTGGCACACTATTTATCGGTTTAGCCTTTATTGCACTCGCAGCAATCGCTTGTGTGGCATACATTCATCGACGTCGGCGCAATAGTGATTTAAGTATTACCAGCCTTATCGGCGTACTGATCACCTTCTTGCTGGGTGTGCTGGCGATGGCTGGTGATATGATATTGGCAGCTTCAGCGGCCGTGGTGACGGCGGTAATCCTCGATAACAAGCAAGAGCTACACAGCGCACTCGCGCGTTTACAAGAGTACGAACTCGACGCAGCACTAAGGTTACTGCTTATTTCTGTCGTGATGTTACCACTATTGCCTAACGAGGCGATGGGCCCTTGGCAAGCCATCAATCCTTATGAAATATGGTGGATGGTTGTGCTCATTGCTAGCATCTCATTTGTTGGCTATTTTGCGATGAAGATAGGTGGCACAGAAAAGGGAATATTATTTACTTGCCTGTTTGCAGGCGTAAGCTCATCGACAGCACTAACGTTACAGTTTTCCCATTTATCGAAGCGCCAACCCGAACTGAGCGCTATGTTGGCAAGCGGTATATTATTAAGCTGCGGCACGATGTTTCCACGTGTTCTTCTTGTCTGCTTGTTGATAAATCCAGTACTGGTAACCCATATTGCTGTGCCATTGTTAACCATGATGACGCTATTTTATTTGCCAGCGGTGTGGATATGGCTACGTCATCGAGGCGAGGCAGTGACAAAACCCAATCAACAACAAAATCCGTTGGCGTTATCCGCCGCGCTATGGTTTGGGATTATCTTGCTGGTAATTATGGTGTTGGCAAGCGGGTTAAGGGTGTGGTTTGGTGATACAGGCGTGTTGTTATTGTCGGCCATTTCCGGGATTACCGATGTTGATGCGATAACGTTAACACTGGCGCGGCAAAGCACCAATCAGGTCGTTATTGCGACCGCAGCACTCGGCATATTCATTGCGGCTGCCGTTAACAGCATTGTTAAAATGGTGATGGTATTTACCATTGGCGATAAGCGCATGCGACTACTTGTCGGCATTCCTGTAATAAGTGCCGTCTTGCTTGGCGTGTCGTCACTGATCTTTTTAGCGTACTAATAAATATCATAGTTAACCCTGCAAGGCGTTAACTAAGGTGT